>JBPCSK010000036.1:0-12289 GCA_051007275.1 Gaiellales bacterium
CCGCAGTAGGGGCAGCGGATCTCGAACATCAGTGCGCCACCGCCGCGGCGCCGTGCTCGTCGATCAGCTCGCCGGTCTCGAAGCGCGTCATTGCGAACGGCCGGTTGAGCGCGTGCGGCTCACCCGTGGCGATCGTGTGCGCCATCACCCAGCCAGAGCCCGGGGTGGCCTTGAAGCCGCCCGTGCCCCAGCCGCAGTTGACGTACAGGTTCTCGACCGGCGTGAGGCCGACGATCGGCGAGGCGTCGGGACAGACGTCGACGATGCCGCCCCACGTGCGCAGGACGCGCGCCCGCGAGAACTGCGGGAACAGCTCCATGCCAGCGCTCATCTGCTCCTCGATCACGTGCAGGCCACCGCGCTGCGCGTACGAGTTGAAGGCATCGATACCGGCACCCATGACGAGCTCGCCCTTGTGCGCCTGCGAGACGTAGACGTGGACGGCGTTGCTCATGACGACGCAGTTGAGGACCTGCTCGTAGACCTCGGACACGAGAGCCTGCAGCGGGTGCGACTGGATCGGCAGATCGAAGCCGGCCATCGCCGTGAGAAGGCTGGTGCGTCCGGCGGCGACGAGGCCGACCTTGCCGGCGGCGATCGGACCCTTGCTGGTCTGGAGACCGGTGACGCGTCCGTCGACGACGTCGATGCCGGTCACCTCGCAGCCCTGGATGAGGTCGACGCCGAGCGCGTCAGCCGCGCGGCCAAGCGCGAAGACGACGGCGTCGTGACGTGCGATGCCACCGCGACGCTGGAGCGTGGCACCCATCACCGGATAGCGCGCCTCGGGCGAGATATCGACGATCGGACAGAACTCCTTGACCGCGTCGGCGTCGAGCCACTCGGCGTCGACGCCATTGAGGCGGTTGGCCTCGACACGGCGGACGCTCTCGCGCACGTCGTGCAGGTTGTGCGCGAGGTTCAGCACGCCGCGCTGCGAGAACATGACGTCGTAGTCAAGATCGTCCGACAGGCCCTCCCAGAGCTTGAGCGCGTGCTCGTACATCGCGGCGCTCTCGTCCCAGAGGTAGTTGGAGCGGATGATCGTCGTATTGCGGACCGCGTTGCCGTTGCCGAGCCAGCCGCGCTCGACGACGGCGATGTCGGTCATGCCGTGGTTCTTGGCGAGGTAGTAGGCGGTGGCGAGACCGTGCAGGCCGCCGCCGACGATGATCGCGTCGTACGACTTCTTCGGCTCGGGCTGACGCCAGAGGAAGGGTGCGTTGTGAAGCGCGTGCTCGTTGGGATCAAGTTCCATCAGACGTCTCCAGCGTGAACAGCGGACTGACATTTCAGAGTCTAGTGGGGACAGGCCCTGCGCGTCAACCACGGACGGCATTCCCGGCTTGCGCAGCGCTCCTTCGCTTGATACAACTTCTCAACCGTTTGGTTGTGAAGTAGAAGGAGTCGGGCATGTCCGCCATCACCCCAGAGATCGCCGAGGCCCCGCACGCGATGCGCTGGCCGCTCGAGCGCGCGCTGTTCCTGATGGCGGGCGTCTTCGTCCTGGCCAGCGTCGCACTGGCCGCGCTCGTCTCCCCATGGTTCCTTCTGCTGACGGCCTTCGTCGGCCTCAACCAGCTGCTGTACGTCGCCACCGGCACCTGCGGCGCTGCCGCGATCCTGACCCGCGCCTTCCACCTGCAGAAGGGCTGCGCACGATGAGCACCGCCACCGCCACCCCCGTCCTCGGACCGATCGGCCGCCTCGGGTACTGGTCGGCGACCCACCGCAGGCTCGTCGCGATCATCTGGATCGTCGCCGCCGTCGGCCTCGGCTTTCTCGCACCGAAGGCCGAGACGGCGCTGTCCGGTGCCGGCTGGGAGGCGACCGGCTCGCAGTCCGTGCAGGCGCGCGATGTCGTCGCCCGCGAGTTCCAAGGCCTCGGCGGCAGCGCGATGATGGTCGTGCTGACCTCCAAGACGCAGACGGTCGACAGCCCGGCGTACCAGCAGGCGATCGCCGACGTCACGAAGATCCTCGAGCGCGACAAGGCGGTCTCCACCGTCGTGCAGCCGCAGCCTGGGATGTCGCTGGCGCAGGACAGGCGCACCGCCGTCGTGCAGGGCGGCGCCGCGCTCAACCCGACCGAGATGGTCCGCGCCGCCGACCGCCTCAAGGGCGACCTCGCCAAGGTCGGCAATGGCGACATCACCGTGGCGCTGACCGGTGCGCCCGGCATGTGGAGCGACTTCAACACGGCCAACAAGGACGCGATGATGAAGTCCGAGCTCTACTCGTGGCCCGTCACCCTCGCGATCCTGCTGCTCGCCTTCGGCTCGCTCGTCGCCGCCGGCCTGCCGCTGATGCTCACGATCATCGGACTGATGATGACCGCCGGCAGCCTGTATCTGGCCACCCAGGTCTTCGACGTCTCGATCTGGGCGATGAACTTCGCGATGATGTTCGCGCTCGCCCTCGGCATCGACTACGCCCTCTTCGTCGTCGTCCGCTTCCGCGCCGCCCTGATGGGCAGCGGCATGAAGCCCAACGACGCGGTCGGCGTGACGATGGACACCGCCGGCAAGGCCGTGCTGTTCAGCGGCGTGACGGTGCTGATCTCCCTGTCCGCGGTGATGCTCGTCCCGAGCCCGGCGTTCCGCTCGATGGCGCTCGGGATCATGCTCGCCGTGATCTTCGTCCTGCTCGCCACCCTCACGCTGCTGCCCGTCGTGATGGCGAAGCTCGGCACGCGCATCAACGCCGTATCGCTGCCGTGGGTGCACTCGGGCGAGCACCGCTCGCCGACCTTCGCCCGCTGGGGCGCGTTCCTCTGGAAGCACCCGATCCTCCCCGGCCTCGCGGCGCTCGCCGTCCTGCTCGCCCTCGCCGTCCCGGCCCTCGACCTGCGTACCGGCATGCCGTCGATCAAGGTCGTCCCGACCGGCGACAGCTCGCGCGTCGGGTACGAGACGATCCAGTCGACGTTCGGCCCCGGTGCACCGGGTGCGCTGCAGATCGTGACGCCCACGGCCAGCGTTGCCGCCGTCAGCGAGACGCTGCAGAATGACCCGGCGATCGCCGCCGTGATGCCCGGCATGCCGTCGGCAAACGGGGACCTGACGCTGCTGCAGGCCGTGCCGAAGGCCGACCCCTCCGACCCGACGGTCGGCGCCGCCATCGACCGCCTGCGCGGCGAGCTGCCCGCCGACGTCCTGGTAGGCGGCGCCGCCGCCGAGAACCATGACCTCGAGGTCGCCCTGGGCGATGCCACGCCGCTCGTGATCGGCATCGTGCTCGTGCTCGGCTTCCTGCTCCTGCTCGTCGCGCTGCAGGCGCCGCTGATCGCCGCCATCGGCGTCGTCACCAACCTGCTCGCCGTCGGCGCCGCGTTCGGCGTGGCCAAGCTGATCTTCCAGGACGGCGACCTCACGAGCCTGCTCGGGTTCGAGCCACAGGGCTTCCTCGATGCGTGGGGACCGGTGTTCTTCTTCGCGATGATCTTCGCGATCTCGATGGACTACACCGTCTTCCTGCTCGCGTCGGCGAAGGAGCACTACGACCACTCGCACGACCCGAGGGAGGCGGCCATCGGCGGCCTTGCCCACTCGGGTCGCGTGATCTTCGCCGCTGCCGCGGTAATGGTCGCCGTGTTCTTCACCTTCGCGATCTCAGGGCCGATCCCGCCAAAGGAGATGGGCATCATCCTCGGCGTCGCCGTGTTCCTCGACGCGCTGCTGATCCGCCTGCTCCTGATCCCGGTCGCGCTGCGCCTCACGGGCAAGGCCGCGTGGTACCTGCCCAAGTGGCTGGACCGCATCCTGCCTGACGTGCGCTTCGGGCACTGACACGGAGGGGAGGACACGACATCCGCGCGGGTGTCATGTCCTCCCCCATCCACCGCACCACGCCTCAAACAGTCGGGCAAGACATGGAATACTCCCGGCATGCGCACCTGCCGAGCCGCCCTCCTCCATGAGTTCAACGCACCACTGATCGTCCATGACGACCTGCAGGTGGACGACCCCAAGCACGGCGAGGTCCTCGTCAAGCTCGGCGCCAGCGGCGTCTGCCGCTCCGACCTCCACACGATCGAGTGGACGGGGCGCGTGGACGTGCCGTCGATGCTCGGCCACGAGGGCGCCGGCACCGTCGAGGCCGTCGGTCCCGGCGTCAAGCATCTGCGGGTCGGCGACAAGGTCGTGCTGGCATGGATCGCGCCGTGCGGACACTGCCGAATGTGCGAGCGCGAGCGCCCCGCCCTCTGCACCGAGCAGGGCCAGTTCGAGTTCGGGTCGCTGCTCGACGGCACGAGCCGCTACTCCATCCACGGCCAGTCCGTCGCCGTCTACTCCAGCTCGACGTTCTCCGAGTACTGCGTCGTGCCCGAGGTCTCCGCGATCAAGGTCGAGACCGAGCTGCCGTGGGAGTACCTCGCGCTCGTCGGCTGCGCCGTCACCACCGGCGTCGGTGCCGCGATCAACACCGCCAAGGTCGGCAAGGGCGACACCGCAGCCGTGATCGGCTGCGGCGGCGTGGGCCTCAGCGCCGTGCAGGGAGCGCGCATCGCGGGTGCCTCGCGGATCATCGCCGTCGACACGAACGCGTCGAAACTGGCGCTCGCCAAGGAGCTCGGCGCCACCGACGTCGTCAACGCGTCCGAGGTCGACCCCGTCGAGGCCGTGCGCGAGCTGACCGGCGGCGTCGACCACGCCTTCGAGGCGCTCGGCTACCTACCGACGATCGACCAGGCGATCCAGATGACCGGCCGCGGCGGGCGGACGACGCTGATCGGCATGGTCGAGGACACGGACCTCACGCAGCTCGCGACGCTCGACGTGGTGCAGGAGGAGCGCACGATCGGCGGCTCGTGGTACGGCACCGTCCTGCCGCAGCGCGACTGGCCGCTGATCGTCAGCTGGCTCGAATCGGGCGAGCTCATGCTCGACCAGATGATCGAGCGCATCACGCTCGACGACATCAACGTCGCCTTCGACCGCATCCGGTCGACCGAGGCGGCGCGGCAGGTCATCGTCTTCTGATCGCGGCGGCGATGACAGCGGCTCCGCTGCGGTCTATCCTCCGCGCATGCGCCGACTCCTCGCCCTCCTCATCGTCACGATCGCCGGGTTCGCCCTACCGGCACTTGCCGCTGCCCAGACCGCACCGGCGCCCACGAACGTCGTGCTCGTCGCCTCCGAGACCACGACCATCTCATGGGACGGCGCGGCCGGCACCACCTGGCAGGTCGTCCTGCTCGGCAAGCGCGAGGCAGTCGCGCTCGACCCGACGAAGAAGCGGAAGCTGGTCGTCCCGTGGAACGAGGTCATCGGGGCCGCGAACTGGGGCCAGCCGATCACCGCGTACGTCGCCGCATGCGGCGCGCCGGGCGAGAGCTTCGACACCACGTCCGTGCCAGGCCGCGAGCTGTACACGAACTGCGCCACCGGCACCGTCGGCACCTGGGGCGTATCGCCCACCACGACCATGCAGGGTCCGCCGTCCGTGCAGCTCGTCGACGCACCGGGCTACCGGTGGCAGGTCGAGCGCTTTCCCGGCGCCGCACCCGTGACGGGCTTCACCGTCAAGTGGCGGCCGGACAACACCACGCAGAAGTTCAAGACCAAGGAGCTGAAGGCGAGCGCGCGCACGTTCCGCGTGCCCGGCGCCGGGTCCGGGACGTACTGGGAGATCTGGGTCATCCCGCACTCCGCCGTCGGTGACGGTGACACGCTGAAGACCGGGTACTACATCTCCTAGCCGCAGCACCTGCCCCCGGGCATACTGCTGCCATGACGCCGCACCCGCTCGACCCGCTCAGCCCCGACGAGCTCGCCGCCGCGATCGCAATCGTGCGCCGGGAGCGGGACCTGAACCAGAACCACCTGTTCGTCTTCACGCTGCTCGACGAGCCGAGCAAGGACGTCCTCCACGCCTGGCGGACCGGCGATCCGATCGACCGGGCTGCGCGCGTCACCATCTGGGATCGTGCCGAGGGCCTGCTGATCGAGAGCGTCGTCGGGCTTGACGGCACCGTGCGCCGCTGGGATCCGCAGCCGGGGCAGAAGGCCGCGCTGCTCGGCCCTGAGGCGGTCGAGTGCATCGCCGCCGCCAAGAGCGACCCGCGCGTGCTCGAGGGCCTGCGCCGCCGCGGCATCGACGACATCAGCCAGGTGCACATGGAGACTTGGCCGTTCGGCATCGATGTGCCCGGCCATCTCGACGATGGGCGCCGGCTCTTCTGGACGCCGATGTGGCATCGCCCGACGCCCGACGCCAACCAGTACGCGCATCCCATCGGCGGCCTGCACGCGATCGTCGCGATCGACACGGCCGAGGTGGTCGACGTCGAGGACACGGACGGCATCCCGACGCCCCCGAACCCGTGGCCGTACCGCCTCCACCAGACCGGCGGCGACGTGCAGCTCAAGCCGCTCGAGATCATCCAGCCCGAAGGTGCATCGTTCACCGTCGACGGCTGGGAGATCCAGTGGGAGCGCTGGCGCTTCCGCCTCGGCCACTGCCAGCGCGAGGGCCTCGTGATCAACGACGTGCGCTTCATCGATGACGGAGTCGAGCGAAAGATCGCGCGCCGCATGTCGATCGCGGAGCTCGTCATCCCGTACGGCGACGAAGGCATCAACGGCGCGGCGCGCAAGGCCGCGTTCGACACCGGCGAGTTCGGCTTCGGCAACTACACCAACTCGCTCACGCTCGGCTGTGACTGTCTCGGCGACATCGTCTACCTCGACACCGCCGTCGCCGACGCAGCCGGCGAGGTGCACGTCACCAAGCAGGGGATCTGCCTCCACGAGGAGGACTTCGGCATCCTCTGGAAGCACACCGACACCGATGGACACGTAGAGGTGCGCCGCGGCCGGCGCTTCGTGGCCTCGTCGATCGCCACGATCGACAACTACGAGTACGGCTACTTCTGGTACTTCTACCAGGACGGGACGATCGAGTTCGAGGCCAAGCTGACGGGCATCCTGCTGACCCGCGCCGGCGTCCCCGGTGCCGAGCACCCGTCGTCGACGGAGCTCGATGAGGGGCTCCTTGCGCCGTACCACCAGCACCTCTTCTGCGCGCGCCTCGACCTCGACATCGACGGCGAGGCGAACTCGGTCGTCGAGGTCGACTCGCTCGCGCACCCGATGGGGCCGGAGAACCCGGCCGGCAACGCGTACTTCACGCGCGAGACCGTGCTCGCCTCGGAGAGCGCGGCGCAGCGCGACATCGACCCGTACGCGAACCGGTACTGGAAGATCATCAACCCGAATACGACCAACCACACGGGCAAGCCCGTCGGCTACAAGCTGATCCCGACGAGCGTCACGTGGCCGACGGCGGACCCCGAGTCCGTGATCGGCAAGCGCGCGCGCTTCATGTACCACCAGCTGTGGGTCACGCCCGAAGCGCCCGACGAGCTGTACCCCGCCGGCGACCACCCGTACCAGCACGAGGGTCTCGACGGCTTGCCGCGCTGGACGAAGGCCGACCGCAACCTCGACAACGAGGACGTCGTGCTCTGGTACACGTTCGGGACGAACCACATTCCGCGCACCGAGGACTGGCCCGTGATGCCGGTGGAGCACACCGGCTTCCACCTCAAGCCGAGCGGGTTCTTCCGCCGCAGCCCCGGCATCGACGTCGCGCCGAGCGAGCCGAAGCACTGCTGCAGCTCGAACCCGCACGCGGACGCCGCAGCCGAATGACCGTCATGCGCAGCCGACCACGCCGCGGTCTCCGTGCCGCCATCATCGCGATCGTCGCCGGCTGCGCACTCGCGCTGCCGGCGCTCGCAGCCGCCGCCCCCGGCCTGCCCACGGCGCAGGCCGTCGTGCGACTCGACCTCGGGCGCGCGACCCTGAGCACCGCCGCGGACGGCTCGCTGCGCCTGGCCCTGCCGAAGGCCACCCGCGGCCAGTGGCTCGGCGGCACCGTCCGCGCGCAGGTTGGCGCGCTCACCGCCGGACACCTCCGCCGCCTGTGGAAGCCGCTGCGCCTGTCGGCCATGGGTGCCCGGGCGACGCTCGCGTGGCGAGGCGCCTCCTCCGCGCGGCGCTTCGCGGTCGTGCGCGTCTCACGCCCGACGCTCGACGAGGCGGGACAGGTCGTGCTCGTGCTGCGTCCCGACCGCGCCGTGCCGGCGACGATCTCCGGGGCGACGCTGCTGATCGACCGGGCCGACGCACGGACGACGCGCAGCGGGTTTCCCACGACACAGACGTACATCCTGTCGCCGAGCCTGTCGATCACGACAACGATCTCATCGCAGGGCGATGCGTCAGGCAATGTCGCGCAGCCGTCCATCGTCTGCGGCACGACGCTGCTTTGGACCGCGACGCTGATCGCCACCGCGCCAACCGTCCGGTCACCTTCCATCGAGTGCCCGGCAGGAGGCTCGACGTTGAGCGCCAGCACCTTCGCGATGACGCTGCCGAGCCAGGTGACGAACGGGACCGTCACGCTCGACGGCTCCACCGTCACGCAAGGCGGGTCGTTCACCCTGTACGCCGTCGTCGCCGACTGGACCCAGACGGGCTGAGCGCCTCGGCCAGGCACTGGCCGAGGCGCCTGCTTCTCCGGTGGCTACAAGAGCGGCGCGAGCTCCCGCAGCTGCGTGACACCCATCGGGTCGGCGTCGTCGCCGAGCGGCTGGATCGCGACCTGATCGGCACCGGCGTCGAGATGCCCGCGGAGCTTGGCGACGACCGTCTCGGCATCGCCATGCGCGACGAGCGCGTCGATCAGGCGGTCCGAGCCACCGTTGGCGACGTCGTCCTCGGTGTAGCCCATCCAAAACAGGTTGCGCTTGTAGTTCTCGATGCCGAGGTACCAGCCGATCGCGGCGCGGGCGCGCTCGCGGGCCTTATCGGCGTCGGTCTCGATGATCACCTTGTGCTCCGGGATCAGCAGGGGATCAGGGCCGAGGATCTCGCGGGCCTTCGCCGTGTGCTCGACCGGGACGAGGTACGGATGCGCGCCAAGCGACAGGTCGCGCGCGACCTCGAGCATCGGCTTGCGCAGGGCCGCGATGATCGTCTGCACCGGCTCCGGCGCGGACTGGCCGATGTCGGGCGAGTTGAACTCATCCGCGTTGAGCTGCTCGAGATACTCGCGCATCTTCGCGACCGGCTTGAGGTACGTCGAGCCGCGCGGATCGACCTGCGGCGGGTGGCTGACGCCGAGCCCGAGCAGGAAACGGTTGTCGAACGAGTCGTTGAGGGTGCGGGAGGCGCTCGCCGAGGCAAGGGCGTCACGAGCCCAGACGTTGGTGATGCCGCTGGCGACCATGATCTTCTCGGTCGCGCCCAGCAGGACGGCGCCGTTCGAGAACGACTCGCGCACGCCCATTCCCTCGGGGTACCAGAGGCAGGTGAACCCGAGCTCCTCGACGGCAGCCGCGGTCGGGCGACCGAGCGCAGCGGGCACCGCGGTCAGCGGGCCGATCCACACGCCCCACGTGCCGAGCTTCGTGCGCATGGTCGCGCGGTCTTCGCTGAGTCCCATCGTGTCTCCCTCGTCGATCCGGTCTGGCTGCATCATGCCGCGCGCGCCGTCGCGGCGTCGCGCCGTCCTGATCTTCGCGGTCGCAGCCGCGCCGGACGGGCGTCGGCGCGGGCGACGGTACGATCACCCGATGGCGCAACCCGCCCCGACCTCGCCTCCCACAACGCTGCCGCTCCGCAAGGTGATGCCGTTCGCGCTCCTGCTGCTTGCCGTCGGCGGGACACCGATCCTGCTGTCCAACCTCATCGTCGGCACGGACTACATCATCGCCGCGATCGCGGGCGTTTCGCTGGCGCTCTTGGGTGTTGCTCTGATCGGGGGCGTGCGCGGTGGGCTCTTCGCCGTCGGCGTCGCCGCTGCGGCGGCCGCGGTCTCCGTCGCCGTGGCACCTTGGCCGCTCGCCGGCGCCGTCTGGCTCGGTGCCTGCGGTGCGGCCGTCGGCCTGTCCGGGCTGCGGGGCTGGATCGGCTGGACGCCACTGGTGGCGATCTGGTGCGCCTACCTCGTCGTGACACCGCCGCAGGTCGGGTTCGCCGCCATGTTCCAGGGCGAGCAGATCCCCTTCAGCCTGCAGGCCTGCGTGGAGACGGCTCTGGTCGTCGTGGCGTGTGGCGTGCCGATCATCTTCGTCACGCCGCAGCTGCTGCGTCGCATGCCGTCGGTTCCGACCGTACCGCCATTGCCGAAGAACGCCGCGGTGCTCATGGCCGCCTGCCTCGGACTGCTCCTGCTCGTTGAGGCGGCCGTCGTGCTGCAGGCGTTTCGCGTGCCTGCTGCGCACTGGCTGCTCCTCACAACCCTCGTCGTCGCACAACCCTCCACGGACAGGATGTTGCGCCGTGGGATCCACCGTGCGATCGGAACGGTCGCGGGCGCCTGCATCGCCGCCACGGTCGTGATCGTGGGTACCAACCAAGGGGTGCGCATGGCGATCGGGTTCGCGCTGCTCTACGGGTCGTTCGTGCTGCTGCTTTCTGCCCGCCCGTACTGGATGTACGCGACGCTGCTCACTCCCGCAGTCATCCTCCTTTCCGAGGGCACGACAAGCGGCCTCGACGTGACTGCCGCTCGGCTCGGCTTCACGCTGCTCGGCATCCTGCTCGCGTTCGGTGTGATGGTAATCGTCTCGTTGGCCGAGCACCGTCGGCCTGCGAGCGGCTGCGCGACCGGCTAGCGCCGGGTACCCTGCGCAACGACCGTCGTCCGAAGGGAGCCTCCTACCGTGGGAGCCGAACCGATCCGAAGCCCGTGGGCTTCCCTCGTGCCCCTCTGCCTCGCAGTCGCCCTCTACAAGACCGACGCGACGATCGTGAATGTCGCACTGCCGACGATCCAGCGCGAGCTCCACACGACGCCAGCGACGCTGCTCTGGACCGTCAACGCGTACATCCTCGCGCTGACCGGCATCATCCCCCTCGCCGGCGCCATTGGTGACCGCCTCGGCCGTCGCCGGGTGTTCCTCGCCGGCGTGATCATCTTCACCGCCGCATCGGCCGGGTGCGCCCTTGCTCAGACCGACACGCAGCTGATCGTGGGGCGCGTCATCCAGGGACTGGGCGCGGGCATGCTCGTGCCGCTCTCGATGAGCATCGTGGGGGCGACGTTCCGCGGCGAGGATCTGCCGACCGCGTACGGGCTCTGGTCGGCACTCTCGAGCATCGGCTTCGTGATCGGACCGATCGTCGGCGGAATCCTAGTGCAGCAGGTCGGGTGGTCCAGCGTGTTCTGGGTCAACGTCCCGCTGGGCATCCTGATGATCCCCATGATCTTCGCGCTGGTACGCGAAACCCGCGACCCCGTGCCGCGGCCGCTGGATCTCGTCGGCGCGGCGCTGGCCACGGTCGGGCTCTTACTGATCGCCTGGGCGCTTATCGGAACGACGGAGCATGCCTGGCTCGCCACGCCCACGCTGGCACCGCTGATCATCGGTATCGTCGCACTGATCGCCTTCGTCGCATGGGAGCGGCACACACCCCACCCGCTGTTACCACTCGGATTTTTCCGCGAGGCCGGATTTGCGATCGGCGCGATCGTCGGCACGCTGGTCTACGTGTTCCCCGCAGTGATTCTCTTCCTCGCGCTCTACCTGCAGGGCATCCTCGGCAACAACCCGCAAGCAGCCGGCTTCCTCTTCCTGCCCATGGCAGGCGCGATCATGGTGGTCGGCATCATCGCGGGGCCGCTGTCGAAGCGCACGGGCCCCTATCCCGCCATGACAGCCGGGCTGCTGCTGATCGCCCTCGGTGCCATCGTGATGCTGGCGCTGCCCGTCGGCGGCGACACGCTGCGTCTCGTAATCGGCGAGCTCGCAGTCGGCAGTGGCGCGATGCTGGCGATCCCGCCGGCCTCAGCGGTGATGATGGGCGCCGTGCCCCGTGAGCGAGCGGGCATCGCCTCGGCCGCGATGCAGGCCTTCCGGCAGGGAGGCGCGGTCCTGTGGATTGCCATCCTCAGCGCGATTGCCGCCGCCCAGACCACGACCGCGTTCACGAACGCGGTGCCGGACGCGCATCCCGCGCTGCCGAGCGTCATCGGCGCTGAACTCGGCAAGGTCGGCGCAATCGCAGGTGCCCGTGTCGAGGCCGCCGCCGGCGACGCGTGGATGGACGGATTCCACGCCGCGATGCTGGTGGTCGCATTGCTCGCGCTCTTCGGGTGTGCCCTCTGCGCTGGTTCGGCTCTGCGCCGGCGGCACATCGAGCACGCGCACCCCGATGCCCACGCGCACTGATGCGCAGCCGCGCCCTCCGCTCGCTCGGACGGGCGCCGGGTACCCTACGACGGTGATCGACGCCGCCACCACCCAGCGCATCCGCCGCGTGCTCGCCGAGCGCCC
>JBPCSK010000037.1:0-2003 GCA_051007275.1 Gaiellales bacterium
TTCGCCGGCACCTCGACGTCGTTCGGCAACGCCTTGATCGGGATCGGCTCGCCGACCTGCTGCGTGATCGGCAGCACGCCGGCCCACGTCCTGGACCACTCTGGGAGGTCCTCGTCGTGGCTCGTCGGCTCGCCGACGCGAACCTTCGCGCTCGTCTCGTCGATCGGCATGCGCAGGATCATGGTGGCCTTGAGCTCCTGTCGACTCGGCGGCTTCGTCTGCTCCCACCGCCCCGGCACGAGCTGATTGGTGAGTGCCTCCAGCGCGGCGAGCTTCTCGGCCGGCTCCTCGACTGCCACGGCCGTTCCGAGCACCATCACGCACCGATAGTTGATCGCCTGGTTGAACGCGCGGCGGGCGAGCACCACGCCATCGACGAGCGTGACGGTGACGCAGCACGGCGCACCCGACGCGAGGTTGCGCATCATCCGGCTCGCCTGCGACCCATGGAGGTAGAGCACATCACCGACACGCGCATGCAGCGACGGCGTCGCGTACGGCTGGCCGTCGCTCTCGAACCCGATGTGGCAGACGATCGCCTCGTCGAGGATGGCGTTGATCTCCGGACGGTCATACGTCGCCAGCTTCGGCAGGCGCTTGACCTTGGTGCGCTTGGTCGGCATGCCGGGAGCCTAGCGGTCGCGCAGCAGGAAGGCCGAAACGGTCGAGCCCGTGACGAGTCCCGGCCCGGGCGGCACGATCACGTAGCCATCGGCCTGGGCCAGGGAATGCAGCGCTGCGGCGCGACGCGACAGCGGCGTGGCATGCAGCTGGTGCTCGGCACCCGCGTGGAACCGCACGGCGACCATGCACTCGGAATCATCGCGCCCGCCGATGTCGCCGTCGAGCACCACCGGCAGCGCCGCGCGCTCCGCCGGACGCCCGACGAGTTCGCACAGGAGCGGATGGGCGAAGAGCTCGTAGGTGAAGGCCGCAGAGACGGGATAGCCGGGCACGCCGATCACCGGCGTCGTGCCGACGACTGCGAGCAGCACCGGGTGTCCGGGGCGCACCGCAACGCCATCGACGGCGACGTCACCGAGCTCGGCTAAGACGTCACGCGAGTGGTCCCGGCGGCCTCGCGACGAGCCGGCGACGAGCAGCACGAGATCGTTCTGGAGGACCGCGCGCATCACCTCCTCGCCGAGTCGATGCGGGTCATCGGGGACGCGCGGATGGATCGTCGGTACCGCGCCGTCGGCGGCTGCCTGAGCGGCCAGCATCGGGCAGTTGGAGTCGATCGTGTGGTGCGCCTCGAGCGGCTCGCCCGGCGTCCGCAGCTCATCGCCCGTCGGGATCACCGCGACGCGCGGACGAGAGCGTGCGTCGACGACGACGTGACCGGCAGCGGCGAGGAGCCCGACATCGAACGGCGACAGGAGGTGCCCCTCCGGCAGGAGCACCTCGCCGACCGGCACGTCCTCGCCCGCGGCGCGGATGTCCGCTCCCGCGGTCACGGCGGCCGCAACCTGCGCACCGGCGCCGTCGATCGACACCTGCTCGCGGCGCACCACGGCATCGAAGCCATCGGGCACGGGAGCGCCGGTGTCCACCGGTGCGAAGTCGCCGCCCGCGAGCAGCGTGGGCGCTCCTGAGGTGTCGGCGGCCCGCACGGCGATGCCGTCCATCGCCGCCACGCGCACCGGTGGCACGGCGCGCGCCGCGGTCACCGGCGCGGCGAGCACTCGCCCTGCGGCCTCGGTGATGGACACGGACTCCGCCGCGAGGGGCGTCAGCCACCCCGCCTCCGCAAGGGCGTCGCGCCACCGGGCGCGGGCCTCGCTCGGGATCGGCTCGCCGCTCACGACGCGCCGGTGTCGATCCGCTCGGTGTGGGCGTAGACGTTGCAGCGATCGTCGCGCAGGAAGCCCACCAGCGTGACGCCCAGGCGCTTCGCGGCGTCGACGGCGATGCTCGAGGGCGCGCCGACGGCGGCGAGGACCGGGATGCCCGCGACCGCGGCCTTCTGCACGAGCTCGAAGCCGGCGCGACCCGAGACGAGC
>JBPCSK010000038.1:0-1111 GCA_051007275.1 Gaiellales bacterium
GCATGGATCCGGTGGAGTTCCGCCTCAAGAACGTCGTGCAGAGCGGCGGGCAGACGGCGACCGGCCAGACGCTCGATCCGCACGGCGCACCGGAGTGCATCACCACCGCGGCCGAGATGCTCGGCTGGGGCAAGGAGCTGCCGGCCGGCGAGGCGATGGGCATCGCGATCGGCTGGTGGCCGTCGTTCGGCGTGTCGTCGGGCGCGTACATCAAGTTCAACGGCGACGGCTCGGCGACGATCATCACCGGAGCGCAGGAGTGCGGCTCGGGTGCCGTCATGGCCCTCCCCCGCCTCGCGGCGGATCAGCTTGGCATGAAGGCCGAGGACTTCTCGATCGTCTACCAGGACACCGAGTCCGGTCCGTACGACATGGGGTCGTCCGGCTCGCAGACGACCTTCAACAACGGCCGCGCTGTCGTGGCCGCCGCGAAGGAGCTGCGCGAGCGCCTGCTCGACATGGCCGCCGACAAGCTCGAGGCCGCCAAGGGCGACATCGAGCTCGCCGATGGCGTGGCGCGCGTCAAGGGCTCGCCCGACAAGAACGTGGCCATCGCCGAGCTTGCCGGCGAGGCCACGGGCAGCGCGCAGCTGATCGCCAGCGGCTCGACGGCTCCGCCGTCGGCGCCCGAGGTCGACGGCTCGAACTGCGTCGGTCGGATGGGCATGGACTCCTGGCTCGCGCCGGGCTTCTTCTGCCACGCCGTGCACGTGAAGGTCGATCAGGAGACGGGCGTGACGCGCGTGCTCAAGGTCGCCGCCGCACACGACTCCGGCACGATCCTCAACCCGATCGGCGCCGAAGGCCAGATCGAAGGCGGCGTCGTGATGGGCATTGGGCAGGCGCTGCTCGAGGGCAACCAGATCGCCGACGACGGCACGATGCTGGGTGCGGGCCTTCTGGAGTACAAGCTGCAGACGATGTCCGACATCCCGCCGATCGACATCGCCTTCGTCGGTCCGCCGGCCGAGAACGCCGGCCCGCAGGGCGCGAAGACCATCGCCGAGCCGCCGAGCGTTCCGACGCTGGCGGCCATCGGCAACGCGATCCGCGGCGCCGCGGATGTCCGCGTGCACCAGCTGCCCATGACGCCGAATCGCGTCTGGGACGC
>JBPCSK010000039.1:0-3183 GCA_051007275.1 Gaiellales bacterium
ATGTTCTGGCCGATCACGAATAACGTGGCCTGCATCTTGTACCGCTTGAGCAGCTCTAGCACAACCCAAGAGTCCTTGACCGGTCCGTCGTCGAAGGTCAGCGCCACGACATTGCCGGCGTTCGAGGGTCCGCCGTTGACGCCGTCGGTGCTTGGCACCGCGCTAGCGTACTGACCGATCGCCCAGGCACGCTGCTCGACGGCATCGGCGGCCTTCGCGCCGGCTGCCGCGTTGGCCGCGGCCTTCTTCGCGGCGATGTCCACGGCGCTGTCGGTGGAGATGGGCGCCGCGGCCGAGCCCGAGTCGCTGGGGCGCAGCACGTACGCCACGACCCCGAACAGGAGCACGCCGAGGACGACGACGATCAGCCCGCGCCGCCGGCGCCGCACCGCGGCGTCACGCGCGGCCGAGCGCGCCGGTGTCCGCTGCGGTGCCACGCTCGCAGGATACCCCGTGCGTCAGCGGTGCTCGGAGAGCCGGCTCGCTATTCCCACTCGATGGTGCCGGGCGGCTTCGACGAGATGTCGAGCGCCACGCGGTTCACGCCCTGGACCTCGTTGATGATCCGCGTCGAGATGCGCTCGAGCAGGTCGTACGGCAGGCGCGCCCAATCGGCGGTCATCGCGTCCTCGCTGGTGACCGCGCGGATGATGATCGGGTACTCGTAGGTGCGGGCGTCGCCCATCACGCCAACGCTCTTGATGCACGGCAGGACGGCAAAGCTCTGCCAGACCTTGTTGTACCAGCCCGCTGCGCGGATCTCCTCCTGGAGGACGAAGTCGGCGCGACGCAGGATGGCGAGGCGCTCGCGGGTGATGTCACCGATGATGCGGATCGCGAGCCCCGGGCCGGGGAACGGCTGGCGCCAGACCATCCGGTCGGGCATGCCGAGCTCGATGCCGACCTTGCGCACCTCGTCCTTGAACAGCAGGCGGAGCGGCTCGCAGAGCTCGAGGTCCATGTCGTCAGGCAGGCCGCCGACGTTATGGTGCGACTTGATCTTGGCCGCCGTCTTGGAGCCGGACTCGATCACGTCGGAGTAGAGCGTGCCCTGCACGAGGAACTTGATGCCCTCGAGACGGCGGGACTCCTCCTCGAACACGCGGATGAACGTCTCGCCGATGATCTTGCGCTTCTGCTCGGGTTCGGTCACGCCGGCCAGGAGGTCGAGAAACCGGTCCTGCGCCTGCACGTGCACGAGGTCGACCTTGTAGTGGTTGCCGAAGGTCTCCACCACCTGCTCGGCCTCGCCCTCGCGGAGCATGCCGTGATCGACGAACACGCAGGTGAGCTGGTCGCCGACCGCCTTGTGGACCAGCAGGGCGGCGACGGCGGAGTCAACGCCGCCGGACAGCGCGCACAGCACGCGCTGATCGCCGACCTGGGCGCGGATGCGCGCCACCTGCTCGTCGATCACGTGCTGCGGCGTCCACGTGCCGTCCTGGCCGCACACCTCGTAGGCGAAGCGCTCGAGCATCTCGGTGCCGAAGGGCGTGTGCACGACCTCCGGGTGGAACTGCACGGCGTGCAGCCGACGCTCGACGTGCTCCATCGCCGCCGTCGGCGCCCCGGCCGTCGTGGCGGTCGCGCGGAAGCCCTCGGGTAGCCGCGTGACGGAGTCGTTGTGGCTCATCCAGCAGGTGTGGGTCGCCGGCACGCCGTGGAACAGCACGGCGTCGGCCTGCAGCTCGATCTCGGTCTTGCCGAACTCGCCGGTGCCCGTGCCGGCGACCTCGCCACCCAGCGCCTGCGCCATCGCCTGCATGCCGTAGCAGATGCCCAGCACCGGCAGCCCGAGCTCGAAGATGCCGGGATCGAGGCTCGGCGCGCCCGGCTCGTTCACCGAGGCCGGTCCGCCGGAGAGCACGATGCCGGCCGGATCGAGCGCGCGGATCTCGTCGAGCGAGATGTCGTGCGGCACGAGCTCGGACAGCACCCGGCACTCGCGGATCCGGCGGGCGATCAGCTGAGCGTACTGGGCCCCGAAGTCGAGGACGATGATCGGGCGATCGGCACTCACCGGACTAGCGCGACATTCCGATGCCCTGCTCGCGCTGCAGCTTCTTGCCTTCGGTCTGCAGCGACGGGGCGACCATGATCTCGGCCTTCTGGAACTCATGGATCGTCTCGTACCCGGTGGTTGCCATCGACGTGCGCAGCGCGCCCATCAGGTTGAGCGTGCCATCGTTCTCGTTGGCGGGACCGAGCAGGATCTCCTTGAGCGTGGCGACCTGGGTGGTCTTGACGCGGGCGCCACGGGGCAGCGTGGGATGGAACGTCGCCATGCCCCAGAGCGTGCCCTTGCCGGGCGCCTCGTGGGCGCGCGCCAGCGGCGAGCCGATCATCACGGAGTCGGCACCGCAGGCGATCGCCTTGGAGATATCGCCGCCCGTGCGCATGCCGCCGTCGGCGATGACGTTGACGTACTGGCCGGTCTCGAGCAGGTGCTGGACGCGGGCGGCCGCGGCATCGGCGATCGCGGTGGCCTGCGGCACGCCGACGCCGAGCACGCCGCGCGTCGTGCACGCGGCGCCCGGGCCGACACCGACGAGGACGCCGGCGGCACCGGTGCGCATCAGGTGCAGCGCGGTCTGGTAGCTGGCGCAGCCGCCGACGATGCACGGGATGCCGACGGTCGCGATGAACTCCTTGAGGTTGAGCGGCTCGACGCTGCGCGAGACGTGCTCGGCCGAGACGACGGTGCCCTGGATCACGAGCACGTCGAGACCTGCGGCCACGACGGCCTCCCAGTTGTCGCGGACGCGCTGCGGCGTGAGCGATGCGGCGGTGATCACGCCGGCGGCCTTGATCTCCTTGACGCGCTGGGCCATCAGATCGGGATCGAGCGGGGCCTCGTAGATCTCCTGCATGCGCCGGGTGGCGAGCTCGGGCGGCAGCGAGGCGATCTCCTCGAGCACCGCGTCGGCATCGGCGTAGCGGCCCCAGAGGCCCTCGAGGTTGAGGACGCCGAGTCCACCCAGCTTGCCGAGCTCGATTGCGGTGGCGGGCGAGACGACGCCGTCCATCGCCGAGGCGAGCAGCGGGAGCTCGATCAGGTACGGACCGAGCTTCCAGCCGATGTCGACGTCCTCGGCGTCGCGCGTGCGCCGCGAGGGCACGATCGCGATGTCGTCAAAGCCATAGGCGCGTCGCGCCTTCTTGCCACGTCCGATTTCGATCTCC
>JBPCSK010000040.1:0-4491 GCA_051007275.1 Gaiellales bacterium
CAGTGGCACTTCATCCACGAGGCGCAGCGCAACGGCGCTCACGTCGTTGCCATCGATCCGCTGCCAACGGACACGGCAGTGCGCTGCGACCAGCACCTGCAGCTGCTGCCGGGCACCGACGGTGCGCTGGCCATGGGCCTCATGGGCGAGCTGCTTGCGGCGGGGGCGTGTGATGAGGAGTGGCTGGCCGAGTGTGCTGTCGGCTGGCCCGAGCTGCGGGAGCGGCTGGCCGACTGGAATGCCGCGCGGGCGGCCGAGCTCTGCGGGCTCGACATCGGCGAGGTGCAGGGTCTCGCGGATCGCATGATCACGACCCGACCGACGGCAATCCGCATGGGCCTCGGCCTCCAGCGCCACGGCGGCGCCGGTGCCGCCTACCGATCGATCGTGATCCTCGGTGCCGTCACGGGCGACTTCCGCCGTGTCGGCGGAGGGGTGCTGCCGGAGACCGCCGGTCGCTTCGACGCCATCACGGTGGATCTGGAGGAGCCGGCCGGTCTGGAGCTCCCGCTAGCCCGCACGATCAACATGTCACGCCTCGCCGAGGCGCTCACCGACACCGCACAGGATCCCGAGGTGCATGCGCTCGTGGTGTGGAACACCAATCCGGCCGCCACGGTGCCCGATCAGGTCCGAGCGCAGCGCGGGTTCCGCCGCGACGATCTCCACCTCACGGTGATCGAGCAGCGGATGACCGATACGGCGATGTTTGCGGATGTGCTGATGCCCGCGACGATGCAGACGGAGCATCTCGACATCCACCCCTCGTATGGGCATCACTACCTGACCCTCAACCTGCCGGCGATCGACCCCATCGGTGACTGCCTGCCGAACACGGAGGTGTTCCGACGTTTGGCGACAGCGCTGGGACTTGATCATCCGCGCCTGCACGACTCCGACGAGGACCTCGTCCGGCAATTCATCGATACCGACCTCGCCCGTGAGCGAGGCATCACGTTCGAATCCCTGTCGCAGACGGGTTACGCCCGCGTCGACGAGATCCGCGGGACCGCACCACACGCGAACGGCGACTTTCCGACCCATGACGGGAAGTTGCACATCACCGTGCCGTCGCTCGCCGCCGAGGGGCTCGACCCCATCCCTGGCTACACGCCGTCGTTCGAGGGCGGAGACGCCGCACTCGCAGAGCGCTTCCCGCTGATCCTGATCTCGCCGGCGCAGCGGTTCTTCCTCAACTCCACCTTCGCCGATCTATCAGGGCACCTGCGGATGACGGGCGAGCCAACCGTCTTCCTGAGTCCGGAAGACGCAGCAGCACGCAGCATCGAGGCAGGCGATCTCGTGGAGGTCGCCAATGATCGAGGCGCCTTCACCTGTGCTGCCGCGATCCATCCGCTTGCGCGTACCGGGGTAGCGTGGTCCTACAAGGCCTATTGGGCAAAGGACGGTGGCGGCAACAACGTCAACGCCACGACGCCCGTGCGCGACGCCGACATGGGCGGCTCCCCCACGTTCCACGACAATCGCGTCGAGGTCGCGCTCGTCGCCCAGGGCGCGACTCGTGACGACCGACACGTCGCCGAGGCGCTCGGCGACTGACGCTCGCTAGTCCTTCTGCTTCGACTTCTTGGGGATCATTCCGCCCGGCGCGAGACCGGCCAGGAACTCGGATACACGTCCGGGTCGCTGCCCGACGGCCTCCTTGTTCTCCTTGGCCGCCACACCGGTGCGCACCACGTGGGCGCCGATGTACCGGATGGGATCAGGTGGCAGCGAGCCGGGCTTCCCGTTGACGAGACCACATGTCGCGATGCCGTCGCGGTCGCCGAGGACCATGCCTGACAGGATCTGGCCACCGAGATGGGACGGGCCCACGCCATTGCCGGAGAAGCCCGCTCCGTAGAGGATGTGCGACCGCCCGCCGAGGTTGCCAAACAGCGGGATACCGGTCGGCGAGCGGTCGATCGGACCGCTCCAATCGTGATCGATCGCCACGTCCGCGAGGTTCGGATACAGCCGGCGGAAGCCGAGCGTCACGTCGGCGGCGCGCTTGGGGTCGCGGTCGAAACCCGCACCCATTCGACCTCCGAAGGCGATGCCCCAGCCACCCTTGCCGAACGTCACGCGACCGTCGGCAGTCGTGCGGTAGTAGTGGATCTGCAGCTGGGAGTCGGAGATCGCCTCGCCACCGGTCCAGCCGATCTCCTCGAGGCGCTCGGGAATCGGAGGCGTCGATACCATGTCGCTCGAGATCGCGACGATCTGGCGGTGCAGCTCACGCAGGCCGGCCGCGTGCGCGTTGATGGCGAGGATCACCTTGTCCGCCGTCACCGCGCCCTGCGGCGTGCGGATGACCGCCGGAGCGCGTCGGTCGAGCTCCACCATCGGCGTGTGCTCGTAGATGCGCACGCCAAGCTGCTGCGCGGCACGCGCCAGCCCACGCACCAGGTAGCCGGGATGCACGGTGGCGGCGGATGCGTCGAGCACGCCCTCCAGATGCACGGGCGATCCGGTGCGGCGCGCGATCTCCTCGTGCGACAGCTCCTGGAAGGGCTGGACGCCAAGCGACTCGCAGAGCTCCATCACCGGACGCCAGGACCCGCGCTGAACCTCCGTGGTTGCAGTCCATAGGTATCCGCCATTGCGGAACTGCGCGTCGATCGAGTGCCGCTCGCACGCCGTCTGGATCTCACCGATGGCCCGCTCAGAGGCCCGCGCGAGATCAAGCGCCTCGCGTTCGCCGACCAGCTTGATCAGGGTCTCGAGCTTGGCCCACCAGCTGAGCACCTCGCCGCCGTTTCGTCCGGATGCCCCGCCGCCGCAGATGTCCCTCTCGATGATCACCACATCGATGCCCGGCTCGCGCTCCTTCAGCAGAATCGCGGTCCAGAGGCCGAGGAAGCCGCCGCCGACGATGGCGACGTCTGCGCGGTCGCTCCCCTGCAGGGCAGGGCGATCAGTGGAGCCGGTGTAGGCCTGTTCGAGCCAGAGCGAGCGATGCGGTGCGGACATGCACGGATCGTCGCATGGGTGCGGGCTCCCCGTCCAGCGAGGTGCGGCCGTGAAGTGAGCGATACTGCGCGGGTGACCCGATCGCTTGCACTCGCGCTCGCGCTGCTCTGGGGCTTCGCGCTGCTGCCCTCGCTCGCCGGGGCCCAGGATGCGGATACGGCCGCCGCCAACGGTGCGGTAGCCGACAGCATCCCGTCTGCCCCGCTTCCCGTGATGACTCCGGATCCGACCTTCCGCCCGACGACGACGATGACCCGGGTTGCACGTCTCGTCACGCGGGTCGGCGTGTACAAGCAGCCCGGCGCACTCAACGCCGCCAAGGTGATCACGCCGTGGATTGCCAGCACGGGGAATCCGGTCGTACTGCAGGTGCTGGATCGCGTGGTCGATCCGACGGGAGCTGGCTGGTTGCAGGTGCTCCTCCCCTCGCGCCCCAACGGCTCGACCGGCTGGATTCGCGAGGCCAACACGATCGTCTCGCGCGACACGACCCGTGTGGTGATCTCGCTCAAGCGCCACACGCTCACCGTCTTCCGCAACGGTCGCTTGGTCAAGCGAATCGGCGTGGCACTCGGAGCGCCGTCCACGCCCACCCCGAGGGGCCACTTCGCCGTGTACCAGAAGGTTCGCGAGCCGTCGTTCAGCCCGCTGGGACCGTGGGCGCTGCACCTGACAGCCCATTCCAACGTGCTGTTCGAGTACGCCGGTGGCCCCGGTCGCGTCGCCATCCACGGCGCGCGCGGCGCACTCTGGGCGGTGGCGGGAACCAATCCCTCACACGGCTGCATCCGCGTGCCCGATCCGCTGATCACGAAGGTCGCGCCGCTGCTGCACCCTGGCACGCCCGTCGACATCGTCGCGTAGGCGTCAGACCTCGACGATCACGAGCTGCACGTTACCCGGCCCGTGCACGCCGAGGATCAGCACCTTCTCGATATCCGCGCTGCGGCTTGGTCCGGACTGCAGCGCGAACAGGCTGCCCGCGCCCGTGAGGACCTCCGCATCGAACAGGTCGTGAAGGCCGTCCACGATCTGATCCTCTGCGACCACGCAGATGTGCATCGGTGCGATCAGCGCGCCGGCACGTCCAGCGCCCGAGGCGCCGGTGACGATCGAGCCGGTGGCCGCAACCGCCGCCATGCAGCCGGTGACCGTCGCCTCCAGCAAGCCGGCCTGCGCGCGATGCGGCGCCACCTCGCGGTAGTCGTCGACCGTGAGTCCGGCCTGAACACACGCCGCGTGCACGTCCTCTCGGTGAGCGCCGAGATCCTCGGTCAGCGCGATGCGCACCGCACCCGCCGCCGCAAGCAGCTCGACGACGCACGAACCGACCTCGCCGCGGCTTACGCGTTGCACGCCTGCGGACGCGCGCTCCGACTCGGCGACGAGGCGCTCAATGCGACGCTCGCCCGCTCGCAGCTCGGTCGGCGCGTCGGGTGCATGCGAGCGATCCGGCAGCCCCGGGTCAATACCGCGCGGCGTGGAGCGGATCGCAGCGAGGAAGGATGCGCGATCGGT
>JBPCSK010000041.1:0-2268 GCA_051007275.1 Gaiellales bacterium
CAGCACCGCTGCAGTGGCGCGCCGAGGCGGGCGCGGCCCTGCAGTTCCACGCGCAGCCCTGGCAGGCCAGCGCGCCGAGCGATGCGCCCCAGGAGCTCACCGTCGAGCTCGCCGGCCTGCCGGTGGGGAAGGCCGTTGACCTGCGGATCGCGACCACCGACGGCGTGACGACGACCAACGCTGAGCCGACCCAGCTGCCGCAGCCCGCGAAGCCGGCCCCGATCGGCGGCGTGCACCTGCATGGCGCCGCTACCGCCGGCCGTGCCGTGCGCTGCGAGCTCGGACGCTGGAGCGGCACGCGGCCATTCGCCGTCGCCTGGCAGTGGCTGCTCGATGGCCGCGCCATCGCCGGCGCAACCCAGCGTGCCTTCACGCCAGCGGACGCTCAGACCGGTCGGTCGCTCGCCTGCCGCGTCACGGTGAGCGGTCCCGGCGGCGTCACGCAGCGGACGACCGCGCGCGTCGTCGTCGCCTAGTTGCGGGTTGGCTCCGGCTCGTCCGGCACGCCGCGCCGCGCCACGCCGTCGGCGATCGCCGCGGCCGCGACCGCAGCGGCCACGCTCTCGACGACCCTGCGGTTGAAGACGCTCGGAACGATGTACTCGGGCGTCAGCTCATCGACGCCGATGGTGTCGGCGATCGCGTTCGCCGCGGCGAGCTTCATGCCGGGCGTGATGTTCCGGGCGCGCACATCAAGCGCTCCCCGGAAGATGCCGGGGAATGCCAGCACGTTGTTGATCTGGTTGGGATAATCGCTCCGACCGGTGGCCATCACCGCGGCGATTCCCTCGACCTCCTCCGGGACGATCTCGGGGTTGGGGTTCGCCATCGCGAAGATGATCGGATCGGACGCCATCGAGCGGACCATGTCGACGGCGATCACCCCGGGGCGGGACACCCCGATCACGACGTCTGCCCCGTGCAGCGCCTCAGCCACGCCGCCCGTAATGCCCTCGGGATTGGTGCGCTCCGCGTAGGCCTGCAGCTCGGCGTTCATGCCGGGCCGATCGCGATGGACGATCCCTTCGACGTCGACGCCGACGAGCTGGCGGACGCCGCCTGCCAGCAGCATGTCGGTGACCGCCGTCCCGGCGGCCCCGGTGCCGATGATCGCAACGCGGATGTCGTCGATGTCCTTGCGAACGACCCGTAGGGCGTTGCGCAGCGCGGCGAGCACGGTGATCGCCGTGCCGTGCTGATCGTCGTGGAAGACGGGAATGTCGAGCGCCTCCTCGAGTCGGCGTTCGATCTCGAAGCAGCGCGGGGCGGAGATATCCTCCAGGTTGATGCCGCCGAACCCGGGAGCGATCAGCTCGACCGCGCGGATGATCTCCTCCGGGTCCTTCGAATCGAGGCAGATCGGCCAGGCATCGACGCCGGCGAACTCCTTGAAGAGCATCGCCTTGCCCTCCATCACGGGCATCGCGGCAGCGGGCCCGATATCGCCGAGTCCGAGCACCGCGGTGCCATCCGTCACGACCGCGATGGTGTTGCCCTTGCCCGTCAGGTTCCAGACGTTGTCGGGCTCGTCGGCGATCGACCGCGAGACGCGCGCCACGCCCGGCGTGTACGCCATGGACAGATCGTCGCGGGTGCGGATCGGCACCTTGGGCGACATCTCGATCTTGCCGCCCTTGTGCATCAGGAACGTGCGGTCGGAGACGTTGACGACGCGGATGCCTTCGATCCCGGCGATCGCATCGACGACGCGCTCGCCGTGCTCCTCGTTGGCGCACAGCACGCTGATGTCGCGCACCACGGAGTCCTGATCGACGCGGACGAGGTCGATGGCACCGAGGATCGCGTCGGCATCGCCGATCGCGGCGGCGACCCGCGCGAACTGCCCGGGCTCGTGCGGAATCAGCGCGCGAATCGTGAGGCTGTACGACGCGGAATGGTGGGTCGCCACGCCGCTCAGGGTAGCGCGCATGGTGTGGCGGCTAGGCTGCACCCATGGTGAAGAAGGCCTCCGAGCTCGATCTCAACGACGCACCCGCTCGCGAGAGCCGTCTGTTTCTCGTCGACGGCAACTCCCTGGCCTATCGCGCGTTCTACGCGCTGCCCGAGGACTTCTCGACGAGCGACGGGTTTCCGACCGGTGCCCTGTTCGGCTTCGCCAGCATGATGATGAAGCTGCTGCAGGACTACACGCCCTCCGGCGTGATCGTCTGCTGGGATGAGAAGCCGACGGAACGGCTCGAGCTGCACCCGGGCTACAAGGGCTCGCGCAAGCCGACCCCCGAGCTTCTCAAGGAGCAGCGTCCATTC
>JBPCSK010000042.1:0-9776 GCA_051007275.1 Gaiellales bacterium
GATCAACGCGCCGTGATCCGCCAGCTGGCGATCCCACGGATCGAGCTCGTCCTCGGTGCCCTCACGGCGGCGAACGCGACGCAGCACCGCGTTGCGCTGCTCCATCGTCTGGCGATAGGCGCGCTCGTGCTCCTCGAAGCGCGGCCAGGCTCCTTCGATCGCGCGATCCATCGCGACGCGGCGGACGCTGGGGCCACGCTTGACCAGATCGAGCACGTCGGGGATGAAGACCACCGACGCCCAACGCTCGCGCAACGTGCGGCCATCCACCTGCACACCGTCGAGCTCCAAGGTCCGTGCGCCCTTGGTCAGGCGCACGCGCGTAGTCGTCGCCGCGCCGCCGGCCTCGCCCTCGACGCGGACGCCGAGCTCGTCGGCGCCGTCGCGGATCATGCGGCTGTCGGCCGTCGGTCGCAGGCCGGTGCCGCTCGTTCCGAGGTGCACCGCCTCGAGCAGCGACGTCTTGCCTGAGCCGTTCGGCCCGACGATCGCAGTGACCCCGGCGACCGGCCGCAGCTCGCCTGCGGCGTGGCAGCGGAGGTCGGCGACCCGGAGCAGGTCGACGCGCATCGGCTCAGATGCGGATCGGCATGATCACGTACCAGAATGCGCCGTCGACGCTCTCGAGCAGCGCAGGCCGCAGCGAGGAGATCAGGCTCAGCTTCACCTCGTCACCCGGGACGCTCTCGATGCCGTCACGGAGGAACTCGTGGTTGAAGCCAATCTCGATCGTCTCGGTGCCCGTCGCGGCGACCGGAATCGACTCGGCGCCCTCGGCGACGTCGGCAGTGCGTGCCTGCAGGCTCAGCTGCCCGGGTGCGAGCTCGACGCGGACGGGGGTGTTCTGTCGCACGACAATGCCGACGCGGCGAACCACCTCGAGCAGCTCATCCTTGGCGATCGTCGCAGACTGCTCCACACCGTCCGGCTTGAGTGCCGTGAAGTTCGGGAACTGCCCCTCGATGCGACGAACGCTCAGCCAGATGCCGTCGATGCCGAAGGTGACGAGCCCCTCGCCGATGGCGACGCTCAGCGCACCGTCTGCGCCGGCGATGCGCACGACCTCCTCAAGGGCCTTGATCGGGATGATCGCCTCGAGCGCCTCCGGGGGCGCCTTCGTGAGCGGCGCCTCGGCGACGGCCAGGCGATACGAGTCGGTGGCGGCCATCGTGATGCGATCGGACTCGAAGCGCACGAGCGCTCCGGTCAGCACCGGGCGGCTCTCGTCGCGCGACGCCGCGCGCTTGACGCGGCCGACGACATCGGCGAAGACCGCGCTGTCGGTCTCGAAGACCTGCTCGTGATCGATCTCGGGCAGCTGCGGGAACTCGTCGACGGGTAGCCCGTAGAGCGTGTACGACGAGGAGCCCGCGGAGACCTGGACGCGGCCATCGGCCTCGGCCGACAGCTCGACCGTCTCGCCCGCCAGAGCGCGAATCAGCTCCGGTGCGATCTTCGCCGGCAGGAGCACCGAGCCACTCTGCTCGACATCGGCATCGAGCGGCACGCGCAACGTCATCTCGAGATCGGTGGCCGCGAGCTCGACCGGCACCTCGGAGCTCTCGGCAGTGAGGCGCACGTGCGCAGCGCTCTGAAGGTTGGCGCGCGTCGAAGCGGCACGCGCAGCCTGCGCGAGACGATCGGCGAGGTGCTCTCGATTGCAGCGGATCTTCATGCAGCGGCTATCCCGATGATGGATGTTGTTGTAAGAGACGTTCTTAGATAGTCATCACCATAGGGGCTGGGGATGACGGGGAGAAGTCGGACGACCCCGCTCGCAGCCTGTGATTGGTGGCGGTCGTGGCTGGGGACGAGGCGGGGGCGCTTTGCAGAATGCCCCCCAGCACGGGGGAAATCCCACGCCGTGCCCAGCGGGACAGGGGACAACTGTGTGCGGTCTCCCCGAGGCATACCCATGTCGCGCCCAGCGTTGTCCCCACCCCGGCGGATCATCCGAGCCGCCGAATGGAGGATGTGAGCTCCTGGATCATGTTGTAAAGCGAACGATCTTCCTTCATACGCTTCGCGATCTTGTCGTGTCCCCAGTGCACGGTCTTGTGGTCGCGACCGCCAAAGAGCTGCCCGATGCGCGGCAGGGACATGTCGGTGAGCTCGCGGCTGAGGTACATGGCGATCTGGCGTGGGAAGACGACGGTCTGCGTGCGGCGCTCCGAGCAGAGATCCTCGATCGTCAGGGAGAAGTACTCGGCGACGACGCGCTGGACGCTCTCCACCGTGACCGGGCGGGAGTCCTCGGGGTACTGCGAGCTGAGGACATCACGGACCAGCTCGACGGTGAGGGGCTCTCCGTTGAGGGTGGCGAACGCGATGCTGCGCGTGAGGGCGCCCTCGAGCTCGCGGATGTTCGTCTGCACGCGCATCGCGATCGCGGCGAGCACCTCGGGGTCGTCGATCACCAGCTGATCGCGGGCTGCCTTCTTGCGAAGGATCGCGATGCGCGTCTCGAGGTCCGGTGGCTGGACGTCGGTCATCAGCCCCCACTCGAAGCGCGAGCGCAGACGATCCTCGAGCCGCGTGATCTCGCGGGGCGGACGGTCCGAGGCGAGGACGATCTGCCCTCCTGCCTCATGCAGCGTGTTGAAGGTGTGGAAGAACTCCTCCTGGATCCCCTCGCGGCCGGAGAGGAACTGGATGTCGTCCACGAGCAGCACGTCGTAGGTGCGATAGCGGTTCTTGAAGTGCTCGATCTTCTTCTCGCGCAGTGCCTCGATGAACTCGTTGGTGAACGCCTCGCAGGTCACGTAGCAGGCGGTGAGGTCCGTGGACGTCGTGACGTAGTGCGCGATCGACTGCAGCAGGTGGGTCTTACCAAGGCCCGTGGCGCCATGAATGAAGAGCGGGTTGTAGGCCTGGCTCGGCGACTCGGCCACGGCGAGCGCGGCAGCATGGGCGAAGCGATTCGACGGGCCGATGACGAACGTCTCGAACGTCGCGTTGCGGTTGAGGTTGAGCGTTCGGGGTTCTGGGGTGACGGGCAGCGGCGTGACTGACGGCAGCGGTGCGATCGGCGACGGCTCGGGCACGACGGCGGGAGCCGGGGCCGGAGCCGCGTGCGAGGTCGTGGCGGGGGTGTCGGTGCCGATCGTCAGCGACACCGCGAGCGGTCCACCGTGGGCGGTCGTGGCCGCCGACGTGACGAGGTCCATGAAGTGCCCGCTGATCCACGAGCGCACGAACTCGTTGGGCACCTCGATCTCGAGCTCCTCCGCGCTGAGCGCCTTGCCGCTGGCGCGCCCGAACCACGCGCTGTACGTGGGAGCGGCCAGCGTCTGCTGGAGCTCGTCGGCGATCGCGCTCCAGAGCGCGGCAGCCGGGGTGTGGTCGGTGGAAGCTGTCATACCGGAAGGCGCGACGGTAGCAGGGCGCGGGCATCGGGGTGAAGCCGACAACCGACCCTGATTTCCGCTGTTTGCGGGAAAAACAAACCCCTCCCAGCGTTATCCCCAGAGTCATCCCCAGCAGGGGACAAGCCTCTCCCGCGCGGGCGACGGTTCTCGTTTGCCCCCTCCCACGTCTGCCCGGTATGCTTCGCGCTCCCCGGAGACCGGATCCAGCATGAAGCGCACCTACCAGCCCAACGTCCGCAAGCGAGCCAAGACCCACGGCTTCCGCAAGCGCATGTCGAATCGCGCCGGCCAGGCCGTCGTGCGCCGCCGTCGCGCCCGCGGGCGCAAGCGCCTTTCGGCCTAGGCCCGAATGGCGACCGGCGCGCAGGGACGCGGCCGCCTGACGCGGTCGGCGGAGTTCGACGCCGTCTACCGCCGGGGGCGATCCGCGGCCAGCCGCCATCTCGTCGTCTACGCGTTCCCCTCCGAGCTCGCTGAGGTCCGCCTTGGTGTTGCCGTCTCCCGCAAGGTAGGCAATGCCGTGGTACGCAACAAGCTGAAGCGCCAGCTGCGCGATGCCTTCGACGCGATCGACCCACAGCCGACGCGGCTCGATGTGGTGCTCGTCGCGCGCACCGGCCTCGACGAGGCCGTCGAGGCGCAGGGCTTCGCCTGGCTGCAGTCGGAGATCGCCGAGCTCGTCGCGAAGGCCTCGGGGGCATGATCGGCGACCTTGCGCACGGGCTCTACGCCCACGTGCTGCGACCGCTCTGGCCAGGCGGTGCGCCGGCCACGCGCAACTGCCGTTTCGAGCCGACCTGCTCGCGCTACGCGATCGACGCCATCCGCTATCGCGGCCTGCTCGTCGGACCGGTGCTCGCCGTATGGCGCCTCCTCCGGTGCAACCCATGGAATGATGGCGGGTACGACCCGGTGCGCCGGAGTCGCGACTAGCCGTGAATTCGATCTACTCCCTTCTCAGCCCGCTCGTCCGGCCTCTCACGTGGCTGCTCGAGACGCTGCACTTCCAGCTCGGCATTCCGTGGGGCTGGTCGATCGTCACGCTGACCGTGATCGTCCGCGTGGCGATGATCCCCCTCACCGTCAAGCAGCAGCAGTCCTTCCGCGCAATGCAGGCGCTGCAGCCGGAGATCAAGAAGCTCCAGGCGAAGTACAAGAACGACCGCCAGAAGCTCAACGAGGAGATGATGGCGTTCTACAAGGAGAACAAGGTCAACCCGTTCGGGTCGTGCCTGCCGCTCCTGATCCAGCTGCCGATCTTCTTCGCGCTCTACGCGACGCTGCGCGACATCAGCAAGGAGGTGACCGCCGGCGAGAACCTCTCCATGTTCGGCGGCTGGATTCCCGACATCACCGCCTCGCTCAACTCGCTGCCGGCGACCACGCTGTACCCGCTGATGTTCGTGTACGTGATCTCCCAGATGGGCTCGACGCTGCTCATGCCGACGTCGGTCGACCCCAAGCAGAAGTACATCTTCCTGTTCCTGCCGATCGTCTTCGCGTACTTCATTGTGCATCCCCCGATCGGCGCCTCGAGCTTCCCGGTCGGCCTGCTCGTCTACTGGATCACGACAAACCTCTGGACCGTCGGCCAGGCCTTCGTGATTCGCCAGTGGTTCCCGCCGCCGCTGCCGCCCTCCGCCAAGGCTCAGCCAGCCAAGTCCGGTGGCGGTCTGACCGGGCTGCTCGGGCGGTCCACGCCCAGCAACCAGATGCCGAAGGCCAAGAAGCCGAAGGCCGCCAAGCCGGCGAAGGTCGCTACGACGAACGCCGACGAGGGCGTAGACGACGCGACCGAGGACACATCGACGGAGTCCGCACCGGCGAACGACGCCCCGACGGCGGCCCCGAAGAATAAGGCACAGCGCCAAAAGCGGCCGGCCAAGCCGCCGCGGGAGAAGCCGAAGGACGCCTGATGGCGACCCACGAGACATCCGTCGAGGGCACCGGCGAGACCGTCGGCGAGGCGCGCTGGGCAGCCACGCGCGAGCTCGAGCGCCGCTTCCCCGGCCTCGACAAGGAGGCCATCGACTTCCAGACGCTGTCGGAGGGCGAGCGCGGCCTGATGGGCGTGGGCCGCGAGCCGGCGCGCGTCCTGGCCCGGCTCCTGACGCTGCCCTCCGCCGACGCGGCGGACGCGGCGCGCGCCAGTCGACCCGCACCGCCCCGCGAGGATCGGCGCCCCGCGCGCTCAGGGTCGAAGCAGCGCACCAGCGCCCCCCTGCTTCCGACTGCCAGCGGCGATACCGCCGACCGCGTGAAAGACCTGCTGCAGTCGATCTGCGGTGGGATCGGGCTCGAGACGACGGTGCACGTCGGCCAGGGCGAGAGCGGCCTGGTCGCCACCGTCGAGGGCGACGATCTCGGCCTGCTGATCGGCAAGCACGGGCACACGATCGACGCCGTGCAGTACCTGGTCAACGCGATCGTGCTGCGGGGCGAGGAGAACGCCACCCCGATCGTGGTCGACGCGCAGGATTACCGCCGTCGCCGCGAGGCGGTGCTGCGCGACACCGCCGAGCGTGCCACGCAGGAGGCGATCGCCACCGGTCGACCGGTCTCGCTCGAGCCCATGTCCAGCGCCGAGCGCAAGATCGTGCACCTCGTGCTACAGGATCACCCCCGCGTGGTGACCGAGTCGGGCGGGCGTGAGCCCAACCGCTGCGTCGTCGTGCGTCTGCGCGATGACGCCGAGCGGTGACGCGTTGGCCGCCGCGTTTCACGTGAAACGCTTGGGCACGCACCGCAGGTGTTTCACGTGAAACACCTGCGCGTCGACGGAGGGCGTCGCGCGTGAAACAGGATCCCCTCGAGCAGTTCCTCACGCTCGTCGCCACCGCACCGCAGCGTCTTGTTGCCTCCACCGACCCCGAAGCGCTGGCTGCGCACGTCGATGATGCGCGCGGCACGCTGCCCCTGATCGCCGCCGAAACGGGTCCGCTGATCGATGTCGGCACCGGTGCGGGCTTCCCGGGCGTGCCGCTGCTGCTGGATCGCGCCGATCTCGCGGGAACGCTGCTCGATAGCCGGGCCAAGCGCTGCCAGCATCTGCAGCAGGTCGTGGACGTGACGGGTCTGGCGGCGCGGGTGCGAGTGCTCAACCTGCGCGCCGAGGAGCATGCAGCGGCCGACGGGCGCGAGCACTACGGCATTGCCGTGGCTCGGGCCTTGGCCCCACCTCCCGTCGCCATCGAGTTGTGTCTGCCGCTGCTGCGCACCGGCGGCGTCTGCATCCTCCACGCGGGCGCCGTCAACCGCACGGAGGTCGAGCGGGCGGCCGCGGAGCTCGGTGGCGTGCTCGAGCTGATCGATCCGGTACCGGGCTTTGACGCCCGTAATCGCGTCGTCGTGCGCAAGACCGATCCCACGCCGGCGCGCTTTCCGCGCCGCATCGGTCTGGCCGCCAAGGAGCCACTCGTCCGAAGCCAGGACTAGCGTTACGGGCATGTCCCGCATCTACGCACTGGCCAATCAGAAGGGCGGCGTCGGCAAGACGACGACGGCAGTCAACGTCGCGGCCTGCCTTGCCGAGGCCGGCGCACGCGTGCTGCTCGTCGATCTCGATCCGCAGGCGAACGCCACCACCGGCCTCGGGCATCGCCCCGTCCGTGGGCGCTCGACGTACGAGGTTCTGCACGGCGTGCCGATCGCCGACATCGTGATTCCGTCCGGCGTCCCCAACCTCGATCTCGCCCCCTCCCACCCCGATCTCGCTGCCGCCGCGGTCGAGCTGCCGGACCGTGAGGATCGCGAGCAGGTGCTGGGCAACGCGCTCGCGGAGGTCGATGACCGCTATCCCTTCGTGATCGTCGACTGCCCCCCGGCGCTGGGCATGCTGACGGTCAATGCGCTGGCCGCCGCCAACCGCCTGATCGTGCCGGTGCAGTGCGAGTACTACGCGCTGGAGGGGCTCGCTCAGCTGCTCGAGACGGTCGAGCTCGTCCGCGCGCGGATCAACCCGCACCTGCAGCTGTCGGGGCTTCTCCTGACGATGCACGACGGCCGCACGCGTCTCGCCCAGGACGTCGCAAGCGAGGTGCGCGAGCACTTCGGCAGCAAGGTCTTTGACTCGGTCATCCCGCGCTCCGTGCGCCTCGCTGAGGCGCCGTCGCATGGCCGGCCGATCTCCCACTTCGACCCGCGCTCACCGGGCGCGGATGCGTATTACCGACTCGCCCTGGAGGTGGTTGAGCGTGGCTAGACCCACTGGACTCGGACGCGGACTCAACGCTCTGCTCGATCCCGCAGGCGGCGAGCCGACCCTCGTGACGCTGCCGATCGAGCAGGTGCAGCCGAACCCGCGCCAGCCGCGGCGTGCCTTCGATCAGGAGGCGCTCGACGACCTCGCGCGGTCGATCAAGCAGGACGGCATCATGCAGCCGATCATCGTGCGCTCGGCACCTGACGGCCGCTACGAGATCATCGCCGGCGAGCGCCGCTGGCGGGCGGCCAACCAGGCCGGCCTCAAGACCATTCCGGCCATCGTGCGCCGTGCCGACGAGCGCCAGACGCTCACGCTTGCGCTCGTCGAGAACGTCGTGCGCGAGGACCTCAACGCGATCGAGACGGCGCGCGGGTACGCGGCGCTGATCGACGAGCTCGACCTGACGCCGACCGAGGTTGCCGAGAAGGTGGGGAAGAGCCGCCCGTCGATTGCCAACGCCCTGCGGCTGCTCGATCTGCCCGACGAGGTGCTCGATGCCATCGCAGCGGGGCAGCTGAGCGAGGGACACGGCCGCGCGATCCTGCAGCTGGAGGACCACGACGCCCGGCGCGCGCTGGCCAAGCGCGCGATCGCCGACGGCCTATCGGTGCGCGAGGTGGAGGCGCTGGCGCGCTCCGGCCCCAAGCAGAAGCGCGCCCCACGGGCCGCCAAGCACAGCGCGGCGTGGTTCGACCACGACCTCGCCGCCGCTGCGACCGATGCGTGCTTCCGCGCGCTCGGGATGGTGGGCAAGGTCTCGCCGACGCCCGACGGCGCCCGCCTCGAGATCCGCATCCGCTCGCAGGAGCAGCTCGAGGACCTCGTCGCCCGGCTCGAGCAGATGGATGGCGTCGCGCTGCACAAGCGCGCAGCCTAGTTCGTAGCAATACGCACAAATTAGGCAGAGGTGGGGGACTCTGGTTTGATGCCGGGGTGGAGCCGCGGGAGCGTCAGTACGGAATGAGCATGGGCGTTCGTCGGCGTTCGGCCTGGCTCGTCTCGTTGCCGCTCGTGGTCGTGGGATCGCTGCTGGCGCATCAGCTCGCGTATCTCGTCGTGGCGGGTACGCACGCCGACGCGCTGCTCGCGGAGACCGGCCACGGCTACCTCGACCAGCTGCCGACGGGTGCGCTGCTCGCGCTCATCTGTCTCGTGCTCGGTCTGGCCCTGGCCGGCATCGATCGCGCCCGCGAGCGCACCGGACAGGCGATCCCGCCGTGGCTGGTCGCGCTGGTGCCGATGATCGGATTCGCACTCCAGGAGCACGTCGAGCGCTACGCGCACACCGGGCAGGTGCCGTGGGGAGCGGCCCTCGACGCCACGTTCCTCGTGGGCCTCGCCCTCCAGCTCCCCTTCGCCGCCCTGGTCTTCGTCATCGCCCGCCTGCTGCTGCGCACGGTCGCCGCAGTTGTCGCCGCACTGGTTTCGTGTCGCCGACCGGCGTCTCGTTACCGAGCATCCACTCGGTTTGCACTTGACCCCCAGCTCGCCCGCGCGACGGGGCTGGCCCGTCGCCTGGCGCCGCGCGGCCCGCCGTCTCTCCAGATCGCCTGACTCCGCCGCGCCCCTGGCGCGGCCCACAGCAATCACGGAGATTCACATGAAGATCATCTCGAAGCGCGCTCGCGCGCTGATTCTGGCGTGCCTGACCGGCGCGCTCATCCTGGGCGTCGCCGCGCCGGCCTTCGGCCACGCGACGGTGCAGCTCTACGGCGGCTCGCCGAAGGCCGACGGCTACGGCGCATTCTGGATGCGCATCGGTCACGGCTGCGAGGACGACAAGGGCAACCCGGTGGCCGTCAACCGTGTGGTGGTGCTGCTGCAGGGGGCGTTCCAGTCCGGCAAGCCGCAGCAGATCGCGGGCTGGCAGTCCTCGGTGACCGAGCTCAAGAACGGCGCTGGCTATCGCCTCCAGTGGGTCGCCACCGGCGACGCGCTGCGCGATGACGAGTTCCAGGACTTCGGCATCAGCACCAAGTACCCGATGATGGCCGGGACATACCGCGTGCCGGCGATCCAGTACTGCGGAGCCTTCAAGACCGCCTGGATCGAGAAGGCCGCCGACGCGGAGCATCCGTCGTCGTCCATCACGATCGGGGCCGCGGCGGCCTCGTCTCACTAGAACGGAGCGTGGGGGACCGACGATCGTCGGTCCCCCACGCTCCGTTCTAGTGAGACGAGGCCGCCGCGGCCCCGATCGTGAT
>JBPCSK010000043.1:0-2511 GCA_051007275.1 Gaiellales bacterium
GTCGCGGCCTCGATCGTCATCGTGGAGCCGGCGGCAACCTCGTCATTCGGCGGCGCCCTCGGCTGGTGTGCGATTTGGAGCATGTTCGTGCTGCTCTACGTCGCGTACGTGGCGGCACTCCGGCGTCTGCTCGAGCCGCGGTATGCGGCGGCCGGACACGTCTCGCTGCCCGTCGCACTGGCTGTCATCGTCGCCGCCACGGTGCTGATGGTGGGCGCGCTTCACGGAGGCGCCGCGATGGCCGACCTGCCGACGAGTCGGCCGTTCGTCGTCGGCCTTGCTGGGAGCCTCGTCTTCGGCCTGTGGTTCGGTATCGGCCTGATTCTGCTGCTTGACGAGATCGAACGCGCACGGACCCTGCGCAGCGCACTGATCGATCGGCGTGTCGCCGTCGAGCTCGGGCTGCTGCAGCAGAACCTGGTCATCGAGGGCATGCGCGCGGAGTACTGGCGCAAGATCGAGCGGGAGTCCTCCGGCGCCCGCCAGGCACTCGCCGCGCTCGTCGAGGTAGCGCGGCAGAGCGGAGACGTGGGCGTTGCCAGCGCGCTGACGCGCGGACTGCGAGACTTCGCCACGGGGTCGGTCCGCGAGACAAGCGCGCAGCTGTGGAGCGCGGTTTCGCAGGAGCACCCGCCGCTTCGCTGGGGTGATGTGCTCGCCGGCGTGATTCGACGTGAGCCGTTCTATCCGCTAGTCGTCGCCGTCGTCATCGTGATCGGAAACCTCCCGCAGGATGCGCCGACGTTCGGCATCGCGCACGCCGGTGCGTACCTGATCGGCCTGTCCGGCTTCTGCGCTGCGGTGATGGTTGTGGCGAATCGCTGCATGGCCCGCTGGCCCGCTCATCACGCTGCGCTGTTCGTGGTGACGCTCGTCGGTCTGCAGGCCACCGTGCCGTTGGCTGGGGCATTGCGTGATCACCTTGTGCCGGGCAGCGCCTCGGCATCGTGGATGGTGTCGCAGGTCGTGGTCGGCGTGATCGTCGTTGTGATGGTGTCTGCGGTTGGATCATGGATCCACACGGGGCGTGCGCGTCGGCGCGCGTGGCTGACGGAGATCGACGCTCGTCGAGTGAAGGCGATGGCCCGTGGCCACGCGGTCACGCTGGCGGCGCGTGACGTTTCCCGCGAGCTCCATGGCTCGGTGCAGACGCGACTGATCGCCGCGGCTCTGGCGGGGGAACGCGCGCTCGCGAGCGGAGACCGGGCCGCATTGGAGGCCGCGGTGACTGAGGCGGGGCGGGTTCTCGTGCAGCTCGAGCCGCAGGCGCGTGCCGTCGGCAGCATTGAGGAGGAGGTGGCGGCCCGCAGCGATCTGTGGGACGGGTTGTGCGAGATTCGCGTGGAGATCGACGATCTCACCGGAGTCGGTGCGGACCCTGCCAGCGTCGGACGGGTCGTCGAGGAGGGCATCGCCAACGCGGTGCGGCATGGCGGCGCGACGCGAATCGACATCACCGTCCGCGCTGCCGGCGCCGGTGCGATCGTCGTGGTCATCGACGACGATGGCACGGCACCGAACGCGGAGAGCAGCGGGACGGGTAGCGCGATGATCGACGCCATCACGGGCGGCGCCTGGCGGCGAACCGCGACGGGCGTCGGCTGTCGGCTTGAGGCAACGATCGCCGCCGGGTGAGCGCGTGCGTCAGACCGTGACGCCGGGGCGGATCAGCGTCTCGGGGCGCTTGAGTCCGAGGTCGTCGTACGGCGGCGGCGTGGTGTCGGCGAGTGGCGGCGCGCCGTAGGAGCGAGCGACCTGCGCCTCCGGCGGGCGTCCGTAGAGCGTCGTGCGCTGGTACGGGTCGCGGCCGGCCGCCTCGATGATCGCGTCCATCCGCTCGGGCGGGCACTCCTGTCCGTGCGACGCACCGGCGGCGCGCGAGATCGACTCGTCCATCAGCGTGCCGCCGAGGTCGTTGACGCCGGCGCCGAGCATCAGGCGCGCGCCCTCGGGGCCGAGCTTCACCCACGACGTCTGGATGCTCGGGATCCACGGGTCGAGAGCCAGGCGCGCGGTGGCGTGCAGCGCGATCGTCTCGTCGAACGTCGGGCCGTAACGCGCCTTGCCCTTGAGAGCAATCGGCGCCTCCTCGGGCACGAACGGCAGCGGCACGAACTCGGTGAAGCCGCCGGTCTCGCGCTGCAGATCGCGGATGCGGTGCAGGTGGCGCGCCACGTGGACCGGGCGCTCGACGTGGCCGAACATGATCGTCGCCGTGGTGCGCACGCCGACGGAGTGCGCGGTGCGCATGACCTCGAGCCACTGCTCGGTGTTGACCTTGTCGGGGCAGAGGACGGCGCGGACCTCGTCGTCGAGGATCTCGGCGGCGGTGCCGGGCATGCTGCCGAGCCCGGCCTCCTTCAGCTGACGCAGGTAGTCGGCCAGCGTCCACTGCATGGTCGCTGCGCCCTGCCAGACCTCGAGCGGCGAGAACGCGTGCACGTGGATCTCGGGCTGTGCAGCCTTCACGGCGCGCAGGACGTCGAGGTACCACTCGCCGGTGAAGCCCGG
>JBPCSK010000044.1:0-4024 GCA_051007275.1 Gaiellales bacterium
GTCCTGCGCTTCGATCGAATAGAAGTACGGGCTCGCCTCACCGTTGATGGCGGGCAGAAAGCGCGTGGCGCGGCCTTCGAGGCCGGCCAGGATGCCGCAGGCCTCGTTCGGCAGGCCGGCACGGGCGTGCGCCACGATCTGGTCGAGCATGTCTCGCGGGAGGATCAGCGGGCCGTCGGCTACCACCAGAGCTTGGTCTCCAGGATGTCCTCGAGCTTGTCCTCATCCTGCTCGGTGAACAGGTTGGCGGACGCGTAGCGCGCGCCACCGTCGGCGAAGACGGTGACGACGTTCTGGTCGGGGTCCATCTTCGCGGCGACCTGGCGAGCCACGTGCATCGCGGCGCCGCAGGACACGCCGACCCAGATGCCCTCGTGCGTGAGCAGATCGCGCATCGCCTGGACGGACTCGAGATTGGTGACCAGCATCTTGCGATCCAGCTGCGTGATGTCGAGGATCTCCGGCGTGTAGCCATCCTCGAGCGAGCGCAGGCCCATCACGGCCTCGCCCTGCAGCGGCTCGGCCGCGATGATCTGGACGTCGGGATTGGCCTCACGCAGCGCGCGGCCCGTGCCCATCAGCGTGCCGCCTGTGCCGAGCCCAGCGACGAAGGCATCGACCTTGCCGTCCAGCGCCTCGATGATCTCGGGGCCGGTCGTGCGGTAGTGGGCGTTCGGGTTCTCGGCGTTGGCGTACTGGAACGGCATGTAGAGGCTGGGGTCGGCAGCCGCGAGTTCACGCGCGAGCGCGACGCCGCCGTTCGAGCCGAGCTCGCCGGGCGAGAACACGATCTCAGCCCCGTACATCGAGATCTGCTGCACGCGCTCGGGCGTGGCAGACTCGGGCATGACGGCGCGGAAGTTGTAGCCCTTGACGGCGCAGATCATCGCGAGCGCGATGCCGGTGTTGCCGCTGGTCGGCTCGATGATCGTCTGGCCGGGCGAGAGCAGCCCCTGCGCCTCCGCCGACTCGATCAGGCTCAGCGCCACGCGATCCTTGATGGATCCCGACGGGTTGAGCATCTCGAGCTTCGAGAAGATGCGCGCGCCGCCCTCGGGGCGCAGGTGCGGCAGCTCCACGAGCGTCGTGTTGCCGATCGCGCTCAGCACATCGCCACCGCCGCGCACGGCGGGGGGCGGAGTGACGGAGCCTCGGCTCATCAGCGGGCGCCGCCGGCCATCGCAGGCAGGACGATGACGGTGCTGCCGTCCGGCACCGGCGTCGCGAGGCCCTCGCCAAGACGAACGTCCTCGTTCTGGACGTACACGTTGACGAAGCGGTTGATCTCGCCCTCGCTGTCGACGATCTGCTCCTTCACGCCGGGGTACTGCGTGAAGAGATCAGCAAGCGCCTCGCCGAGCGTGGCGCCATTGGCCTCAACCTGGCGGGCACCGCCGACCTGCGGGCGGAGGATGGGGGGCATGCGGAAGGAGATGGACACTGGGGGCTCCTAGTGGGCGCTCGCGTGGGCACCGCCCGCGCAGAACTCGTCGTAGTCGATGTACTCGATCGGGCCGGCGTGCTCGCTGCAGACCGGGCAGTTGGGGTCGCGGCGCAGCTGGACCTCGTGGAACGACATGTCCAGCGCGTCGGCGAGCAGCAGCCGCCCGACGAGCGGATCGCCGATCTCCAGGATCAGCTTGAGCGCCTCGGTCGCCTGCAGCGTGCCCATGATGCCGGGCAGGACGCCCAGGACGCCGCCCTCGGCGCAGCTCGGCGCCAGCTCGACCGGCGGCGGCTCGGGGAAGAGGCAGCGGTAGCACGGGCCCTCGTGCGGCTTGAAGACCGTCAGCTGGCCCTCGAAGCGGAAGATCGAGGCGTGCACGACCGGGATGCCGTGCTTGATGCTGGCGTCGTTGAGCAGGTCGCGCGTGGGGAAGTTGTCGGTGCCATCCACGACGACGTCGTAGCCGGCGAGGATGCGGTCGATGTTCTCGCTCGACAGGCGCTCGCGGTACTGGACCACCTCGACGTCGGGGTTGAGCGCCGTCAGCGTCAGCTCTGCGGACTCCGCCTTGGGGATGCCGATGCGCTCGGTGTTGTGGATCACCTGGCGCTGCAGGTTCGAGGCGTCGACCACGTCGTCGTCGATGATGCCGATCGTGCCGACGCCGGCGGCGGCGAGATAGAGCGACGACGGGGAGCCCAGCCCGCCTGCGCCAATCATCAGCACCTTGGCGCCGAGCAGCTTCAGCTGGCCGGCCTCGCCGACCTCCGGAATCACGAGGTGGCGGCTGTAGCGGCGGCGACGCTCGGCATCGAGCACCTTGGGCTCGGACCATGGATTGCCGGCCTGCTTCCAGGCGGAGAACCCGCCGGCGAGGGAGACCACGTCGGTGTAGCCGAGCTCGGCGAGCGCCTTCGCGCCGAACGCGGAGCGTGCGCCGGAGGCGCAGGACAGGACGATGCGCTGACCCTTGTCGGGTGCTGCGCCCTCGATGCGGGACTCGAGGAAGCCGCGGGGGATGTGGACGGCCTCGGCGATCGCGCCCTGCTCGTACTCGTCGGGCTCGCGCACGTCGATCAAGAGCGGCGGCTGCGCGGCGGCGAGCTCGTCGGTCAGCTGGCGCGCATCGATCTCGGAGATCTCCTCCTTGACCTGGGCGAGCAGTTCGCGGTACGTCGTCATCGTTCCATCACCTTCGTATCTGCCGCCGCTGCGGCGCACGTGAATGTATAGCGGATTCTTATGTGGGGAACCAGCAAGTATTCGGAAAACGTGATGCGGCACGCGCGTATTCCCGCGCCGGGGATTCCGGTGCGAGGCCGCTGGTAGCCTGCGTTCATGGCGACGGACACGACAGCGGGCGGCGGACTGCCGCGCCCGCGCCTGCTGGCGCTGGACGTAGTGGCCGTGGCCGTGGCCGCCGTGGTCGTCGGTCTTGCCGTGCTGGCGACCGGCGGCACCGATACGGCGGCGCCGAAGGCGGCACCCCAGCGCACGACGTCGAAGCCGCTCCCGGGCCGCCCCGCGATCGCGGCGCCACCGGTCGCCGGGGCTCCTGACCGCGCTGCCGACCGCGTCGCGTGGGCGACGACGCGGCTGGCGCGTGACCCCAGTGCGGATGCGGCACTCGTGCTTGCCGCTGCACAGGTCGCAGCCGATGACGCGCCCGGGGCGCGGACCACGCTCGCCGCGCAGCCCGGCCCACGCACCGAGGCCGCGCTCGCGCTGCTCGACTACGACGCCAAGGACCCCGCGCCCGCCATCGCGCGCCTGCGTGCGCTCGCCGCGGCATCGCCCGGCGATGGCTTCATCGGATTCTCGCTGGGTGAGGCGCTGCTCTGGTCCGGGCAACGTGCCGCGGGGGAGCAGGCGCTCCGTGCCGTGCGCGACGCGGCACCCGACACGTTCTACGGCGTCTCCGCCGACGACCTGATCCATCCGGCGACGCCGAGTGGCTATCCGCCGTACGTCCCGACGGCGGCGCCCCCGGCGAGGTCACTGGCACAGGTCCGCGCAGCTGCTGCCGCGCACGCCGACGAGCTGCAGCCGCAGCTCGACTACGGCGCCGCGCTGCTGGCCGCGGGGCAGCGCACCGCCGCGGTCGATGCCTTCGCCTCGGCGCTCGCCGTCGACCCGGGCTCGGTCGAGGCCAAGGTCGGGAAGATCATCGCGACGTATGCGAAGGACAACCCGGCCGCCTCCTTCGGTCAGATGGGGCCGCTCGTGCGCGACAACCCCGGCAACGTCTCGCCGCGCCTGCATCTGGCGCTGATGCTGCTCTGGCTGCGCGATACCGACACCGCGCGGGCCGAGCTGCGGCAGGTGGCGGCGCAGGATCCGAACGGTCGTCTGGGGCAGGTCGCGCAGCAGCTGCTCGCGTCGCAGTAGCCCGCAACGCCCACGGACGTCCGATGTCGTCCGATGCCGCTTCTAGGGTTCCCTGCTATCCGATCGCGGAGGAGCGGAATGCAGCAGGGACTCGAGCGTGAAGGCGCAGAAGACGTGGTTGAGCCTGGCGATGCGGCTCGCACGATCCTCGCCCAGGTCGAAGAGGCGGGCGCGATCTCGCAGCAGGCG
>JBPCSK010000045.1:0-1050 GCA_051007275.1 Gaiellales bacterium
GCCGCGTCGATCGCGGACTGGCCGTCGACCGTCGCCCTGGAGACCACCTACGGCTCGCAGTTCTGCGGCGGCTCGCTGGTCGCGCCGCAGTGGGTGCTCACGGCCGGCCACTGCAAGATCTACCCGAGCAGCCAGATCCGCGTGGTGAGCGGGAGCGCATCGCTCACCGATGGCAGCGGACAGCGCCTGGCCGTCGAGCGGCAGGTCCGGCACCCCAGCTACCGGCAGATCGTCCCAGGAGCCCCGCGCGATGATCTGATGCTCGTGCACCTGTCGGCACCCAGCGTCGCGCCCGTGATCCCGCTGGTCGAGGCGACGGCCCCACCGGCGACCGGCACGCTCCTGCACGTCGCCGGCTGGGGCTCGACGTCCTATAGCGCCGCGAACGACTCGTTCGGGCCGGGGTCGGCCATGCTGCGTGCCGTGGCCGTTCGCGTGAAGCCCGCACAGCAGTGCATCGATGCCTATGGCGCCAAGGCGTTCTACGCCCAGGACATGGTGTGCGCCTCGCTGCCGCACCGCGACGCCTGCGCGGGCGACAGCGGCGGACCGCTCGTCGATCAGCCAGGTCCCGGCGCGGTGCTGATTGGCGTGGTGTCCTGGGGCACCGGCTGCGCAATGGCGCGGTATCCTGGCGTCTACTCGCTGGTGGAGCACAACCGCTGCTGGGTGGAGTCGACCATCAACGTCCCTGGTGCTCCGAGCGCCGTCGCGGTCGCGCAGGGTGATGGCGCTCTGGCCGTCAACTGGCAGTGGACGCAGCCGTGCGCCGATGCGCCCGCGCCGTCCGCCTACCGCATCCGGGTGGCCGAGACCGGGCAGCTGGTCGAGGTGGGCGCCGGTGAACGTCGCGTCACGCTGACCGGGCTTGCCAACGGCACGCCTTACTCCATCAGCGTGGCCGCGGTCAACGAGAACGGGGAGGGAGCGCCGATCACCCTCGCCGGATCGCCCGGTCCGGCCACGATCCTCGCCCAGCGCGGCCAGTGGACCGGCTACAAGACGGCCCGCATGACCTTCATCCTCGCCCCGCACGCAGCACCGCTGCAG
>JBPCSK010000046.1:0-4247 GCA_051007275.1 Gaiellales bacterium
GGCCAGTACGAGTTCGCCACCGCAGAGCGCATCGTGCCGCGGCTCGCAACCATGCTCGCGGGAGGCGACCTCGGCCGCGACGTGCTCCTCAACGTCAACTGCCCGACCGGCGCGCCCCGGGGTATCCGCGTCTGCAGGCTGGGACGCCGCATCTGGGCCGATCAGATCGAGCTCGCCGAGGAGCATGACGGCAAGCGACGCTTCCGTCTCTACTCAGGCGACGCCGACTACCACCGCGCGCCTGGCACCGATTTCGAGGCGATCTCAGAGGGCTGTGTCGCGGTCACCGCGCTGCACGTGGACTGGGAGCATCCCGACAGCACGACGCTGCTGACGGGACTGGTCGGGCTCATCGACGGCGACTGAGGACGAGCGACCGTTGCTCTGGGTGGAGCTTTCGGCGTCGCCAACGTGTCAACCATTCGCTCAGGGGATCTCGCTACGGGGGGATCTCTGAGCGAGGTGCGATCACCAGAGAACGGCGACGTGTGAGACGATCGGCCGCCTAGTCATCGTCTTGCCACGCGTTGGGTGTGGCGGACTGCTCCTCCACCACGAGGTCGAGTCGGGTAGGCGGCGGCAGATCGTCCCGCTCCTCCCCGTCGAACCGGTGCTCGCGGAGGAGGACCTGGGCGACGCGCAGGCGGTCGATGGCGGAGGGGGCGGCGGCACCGAGCAGCTGGCCGTCAGCCAGCCAGTCGCAGATCTCGTCAAGGAGATCGCAGGACGCGATCAGGCACGCGCCTGCGGAGAGATCGGTCTGGTCGCCGGTGGCCTTCGCGACCAGCGCGGCCGCGAGCTCGTCGCCGTCCTTGCGAAGCACATCGCCGCGGCGCGTCTTCCACGCTGCGCCCGTGACCGGTGCGGCAAGCAGGCGCGCGGCCTGGGCCTGTGCCATCGCCAGCCGCGTCTGCGGACCGCGCAGCCGACCCTCGCGGAGCAGGCGCTCGACGCCCAGCACCAGCAGGAGCCCGAACGCCGTGCGGCGACGGCCGCGCTCGATCACCGGCGAGGGCGCCGACCAGTAGATCTGGCGCTGCAGGGGGGTGAGGGACGAGTTCGGCATCGGGGAAAGCGTAGAGCGGTCTGCAGTGCCTTTCGATGGCGGAACGCCGTTGGATGGGCGCGCTACGTTGCCTCAATGCACGCCCTCCGCTGGCCCGTCGTCCTGTTCGACCTCGACGGCACCGTCCTCGACACCGTCGAGCTGATCCGCGCCTCGCACGAGCTTGCCCTGCGGGAGGTGCTGGGGGAGGCGCCGTCCGACGAGGAGATCATGGCGGGCATCGGCACGCCTCTGATGGAGCAGATGGAAGGGTTCAGCCCGGAGAACGCCGAGGAGCTGTTCCACACCTACCGCAGGTGGAACCACGCCAACACGGCGCGCCTGATCCGCCGCTACGACGGCATGGAGGAGCTGCTCGTCGAGCTCGAGAACGAGGGCGCGCGCCTCGGCATCGTCACCTCGAAGATGAAGGACGCCGTGGATCTCGCCTGGGATGCGCTGCCCTCGCCGATCGTCTGGGACGTCATCATCACGACCGAGGACACGCCGGTGCACAAGCCGCACCCCGCGCCCGTGCTGAAGGCGCTGGAGCGCCTTGACGCCACGCCGGAGCAGGCGGTCTACATCGGCGACTCGCCCTTCGACCTGCAGTCGGCGAATGCCGCCGGCTGCGCGGCGATCGGCGTGACGTGGGGGGTCTTCAAGCGCGAGGCGCTCGCGGTGGAGAGCCCGCTGGCGATCGTCGACACGCCGGCCGAGCTGCTCGAGGTGCTGGCCGGGTGAGCGCTGGGCGCGTCGAGGAGCTGACCGCGCAGCTGCGGGCGTGGGATCGCGCGTACTACCTGCAGGACGCGCCCGTCGTGGACGACGCCACCTACGACGCAGCGCTCCGCGAGCTGCGCGAGCTCGAGGCCGCTGACCCGACGCTCGTGCGGCCCGACTCGCCGACGCAGCGCGTCGGCGGAGGCGTCTCCGGCGGCTTCACCGAGGTGCGGCACCTGCTGCCGATGCTGTCGCTCGCCAACGCGCGCGACTACGACGAGCTGCTGGCGTGGGACCAGCGCCTGCAGAAGCTGCTCGAGACGGCCGGGCATGAGGGCGAGCCCGCGTTCGTGGTCGAGCCCAAGATCGATGGTCTCGCGCTGTCGCTCGTCTACCGCGATGGCCTGCTCGAGCGCGCCGTCACGCGCGGCGACGGCGAGGCAGGCGAGGACGTCACGGCCAACGTGCGCACGATCCGCGCCGTGCCCCTGTCGATCGACGATCCGAGCCCGCCAGCGCTGATCGAGGTGCGCGGCGAGTGCTATCTGCCGCTCGCGGCGTTCAAGCGCCTCAACGAGGAACGTCTCGACGCTGGGCTCCCCGTCTACATGAACCCACGCAATACCGCGGCTGGATCGCTGCGCCAGCTCGACCCGGCGGTCACCGCCGAGCGTCCGCTGGCATTCTGGAGCTACGCGATCGGCGCCCTGGAGGGCATCGAGTTCCACTCGCATCACGAGGCGCTGCAGTGGCTCGCCGCGCGCGGCTTTCCCGTCAACCCGCGCATCGCGACGATGACGGGTATCGCGGCGGTGCGCGAGGCGTGCCACGCGATCGAGCACGACCGCGAGGTGCTCGACTACGACATCGACGGCGCGGTCGTGAAGGTCGATAGCCTCGCGCTGCAGGCCACGCTCGGATCCGTCGGTCGCGATCCGCGCTGGGCGATCGCCTTCAAGTTCCCGCCGACCACGCGCACCACCAAGCTGCTCGGCATCGAGATCAACGTGGGGCGGACCGGTGCGCTCAATCCGTTCGCCGAGCTGGAGCCGGTCGAGGTCGGCGGCGTCGTCGTGCGGCACGCCACGCTGCACAACGAGGAGGACATCAACCGCAAGGACATCCGCGTCGGCGACACGGTCATCGTGCAGCGCGCCGGCGATGTGATCCCGCAGGTGATCGGTCCCGTGCTCGAGGATCGCACGGGCAAGGAGCAGGTCTTCAAGATGCCGGCCGACTGCCCCGCGTGTGGCGAGCCGGTGGTCAAGAACGAGGAGGACGCGAAGCACTTCTGCGTCAACCCGCGATGCCCCAGCCGCGACGTCGAGGGCATCAAGCACTTCATCTCCCGCAGCGCGATGGACATCGACGGCGTCGGCGAGAAGCTCGTCGACCGCCTCTACGAGCTCGGGCTCGTGCGGCGCGCGAGCGATCTCTACACGCTGACGGTCGACGACCTGCTGCCGCTCGAAGGGTTCCAGGAGACGTCGGCCAACAACACGATCGCGGCGATCGCAGCGTCGAAGGCGCGCCCCTTCGGCAACGTGCTGTTCGGGCTCGGCATCCCGCACGTCGGGCTGATCACGGCCCAGGCGATCGCCCGCGCATTCGGCTCGATGGAGCAGCTGCTCGAGGCGGGAGCGGACGAGATCGCCGAGGTCGACGGCGTCGGGCCGATCATCGCCGAGGCCGTTGCCGGCTGGTGCGCCGATCCCGAGCGCCAGGTCGAGGTCGCGGCGCTGGGTGCGGCGGGCGTCACGCTCGCGCTGGCCGACGACGAGCTCCCCGTTGAGGACGGTCCTCTGAGCGGGCAGACGATCGTGGTGACCGGCACGCTCGAGGGCTTCAGTCGCGATGAGGCGAAGGCGGCGATTGAACGCCTCGGCGGCAAGACGACCGACTCGGTGTCGAAGAAGACGTCCTACGTCGTCGTCGGTGCGTCGCCGGGCTCGAAGGTCGCCAAGGCCGAGAAGGCGGGCGTGCCGATCCTCGACGAGGCGGGCTTCCGGGAGCTGCTTGGTCTGTGAGTCTCACCGGCACGCGATCGACGGTGGATCAGGGCGCGTCCCAGTGATGGTTCGTCTGCGCGGGATGCCACTGCTGGGGATGGTCGAAGGCCTCTGCCGGTGAGAGCGGCCGGCCGAAGAAGTACCCCTGGCCGTGCGTGAGCCCGAGCACGCGCATGCCGATCGCGACCTCCTCGGACTCGATTCCCTCGGCGACGGAGCTGATCTGCAGCGCGCGGGCGAGATCTGCACTGTGGCGCGCGATCAGATTGTCGATCGAGGAGGAGCCAGACGCCGCCACGAAGTGCCGGTCGAGCTTCAGCCCGCCGAACGGCAGGCTGCGCAGCAGCTCCGGTGACCCGTACCCGGTACCGAAGTCGTCGAGGACGAGGGTCACGCCGAGGTCGCAGAGCGCTTCTGCCGACTGCCGCGCCTCGTCCGGATCATCGATCGCATCGCGCTCGGTGATCTCG
>JBPCSK010000047.1:0-5669 GCA_051007275.1 Gaiellales bacterium
GATGGGCATGCACGCCAACCAGTCCGGCCCCGTCGAGATCGATGCCGTGATCCCCGAGGATCGCATCGTCGGCTGGCCCGGCGACGGCGCCGCGAGTAACGACGAGGCGATCGATCCGCTCGCGTTCGTCCAGTACGCGGGCGCCTACAACGGCCTCGCGATGGGCGCCCTCGATGTCGGCAAGCAGCACGCCACGAAGCGCGCGCACGCGCAGTACGGCCGCACGATCGCCGACTACATGACGGTGCAGGATGCGTTCGGCGAGGTGCTCAGCGACACCCTGGCATCGCGGATGTACGCGTACGGTTTCGCGAAGGAGCTCGACGACCGCACGGACAACGGCTCGTGGGAGATGTACGAGACCGATCCCGACGCCCGGCCGCGCACCAGCATGACGCAGTGGTCGCTGCCCGCGAAGGTGCTCGCGACGAAGGCCGCGTGGGACGCGACCGACAAGATGCTGCAGGTCTGCGGCGGTCGCGGCTACTCGAAGTCAAGCGAGATCGAGCGCCTCTTCCGCGACGGCAAGGCCGGCTGGATCATGGCCCCGACCAACGAGGTCACGCGCATCCTGGTCGGCAAGTGGGCGCTGTTCGGCGCCGATGCCGTCGACTGGTGGAACCAGCACGTCGACGAGCCCGCGCTCAACAACGAGCTCGGCAAGCTGGACGCGGACGGCAAGCGCGATCTCGCGGCGCGCCTGCTCGCCGAGATCGCCGAAGATGACGCGAAGCGCGTCGCACCGACCAACTAACCCGGAGACGTCAGATGCCCGAGACCGACGACCTCGCCAACGTCACGATCGACACCACCCGCATGATCGGCTGGGTGCCGCCGAAGTCCGAGCACGTTCTCTACGACACGCCCGTGATGGGACATCTCGGCATGAAGCCCGAGATCGTGGTGCCCGAGCCGACGGACGAGCGCATCTGGGTGGAGATCGAGCCGAACGTCTGGTTCCGCCCCCTGTTCTTCGACATGAACACGGGCGGCCATGGCGAGGTGCTGCGCGTGCGCAAGGGCGGCGTGCTGAGCAAGCACCGCCATCCCTCCCCCGTGCACGGCGTGGTCCTCAAGGGCCGCTGGCACTACCTCGAGCATTCGTGGGTCGCCGAGACGGGCAGCTACGTCTTCGAGCCGCCGGGCGAGGTGCACACGCTGACGGTGACGGACGACTGCGAGGAGATGCAGACCGCGTTCTTCATCCTCGGTCCCGTGCTGTACACCGACGACGACGAGAATGTCGTCCACGTCGAGGACAACGTCGGCCTGATCGAGCACTGCAAGAAGGCGTACAAGCTGAACGGCCTCGGCGAGGACTTCGTCGACCAGTTCATCCGCTGAGGACCTCGTCTCGGGCGATCGGAAGGGTTTCCCACCTCGCGGTTAACACCTGCGCGTGGGACACTTCCGTGCATGTCCGCCACGCCTGCCGCTACCACTGATCCCACCGACGAGGCCCCCGCGCCGAAGGACATGGCGCGCCTCTTGGTGATCGCCGTGATCGTCGGCATCGTCGGCGCGATCGGCGCCACCGCGTTCCTCTACGTCGTCCACGAGCTGCAGCACGCGGCGTTCACCTCGGTACCCGAGGCGCTCGGCCTCGACGGCGCGCCGTGGTGGTGGGCCGGGATCATGCTGCTGATCGGCGCGACCATCGTGCTGATCGCCCAACGGCTGCCGGGGCGCACCGGGGCGAGCCCGCTGACGGGCTTCCACTTCGACAATCCGCTCGTGATCGTGCCCGGCATCCTGCTCGCCGCGGTCGGCTCGCTCGTCTTCGGCATCGCGCTCGGCCCGGAGGCGCCGCTGATCGTCCTCGGCTCCGCGCTCGGCGCGCTGCTCCTGCGCCGCACGGGAAACGAGCAGGCGATCAAGGCCGGCGGCTTCCTCGGCGGCACCGCGGCGATCGGCGCCATCTTCGGCAACCCGTTCATCACGGCGTTCATGATCCTCGAGTTCGCCGCGTTCGGCGTGGCGCCGTCCTCGCTGATCCTGCCGGTGCTGGTCGCGCTCGGCGCAAGCTACCTGGTGCAGATCGGCCTGTGGAGCTTCCCCGGCGTGGGCGTCCACGGCCTGAGCCTCGAGAACCTGCCGGCCTACGACAGCATCCACGTCGGCGATCTCCTGATCGCGGCCGGCGTGGCGATCGTCGCCGGCGTCGTCACGGTCACGGCACGAGAGCTGGCGCTGCGCTACGAGGGCCTCGCGAAGAGCCGCCCGGCGATCGCGCTGTACGTCACCGCGATCCTCACGACGATTGGCGTCCTGATCGCGGTCAAGGGATTCGGGGCGACCAACGACGAGATCCTCTTCAGCGGCCAGACCGGCATGCCGCAGCTGATCGCCGAGACGAGCCTCGGTCTCGTCGTCGTGGTCCTGCTCGTCAAGCTCGTGGCGTACGCCACGGCGCTTGGCGGCGGCTTCCGCGGCGGCCCGATCTTTCCGGCCACCTTCCTCGGCGTTGGCGTGGCCGTCGCGGGCTCGCTGATCTTCCCCGACGCGAGCGTCAGCGCCCTCGCCGCCACGGGCATCGCCGCGGGTTCGGCCGCGATGATCAAGCTACCGGCCACCAGCGCCCTCCTCGGCCTGCTGCTCATCTCGGGCGCCGGCGCCGCCATCGCGCCCTTCGCGATCCTCGGCGCGGTGATCGGCCTGATCGTCCGCCTGATCGCCGAGCAGAAGCTCGAGGGCGGGCGTGACGACGCAGCGCCCGCGCCCCATTGACTCCCGCCCGGTTTGCGCAACCGTTCGACAATCCCCACACCCCGGAGGCAGAGATGAACGCCGCACCCGACGACATCAATCCCGTCGACGAGCTCAATGATGAGGACGACATCTAGGGCGTAAGACCGCCGACGCCCGCTGCGACTCGCGGGCATGATGATCCTCCGCATCCTCCTCGCGATCCCGTGCTTCCTGCTGGGCGGCTACTTCGCGCTCGTGTCGCTGATCGTCGGCTGCACGGTGCAGAACCAGGCGATGGCCAAGGGCTCGGCCACCCAGTGGTTCCTGTTTCTCCAGGGCCTGCCGCCGAACATCGGCACGTGGATCGTCGGCGCCGTCGGCATGGTGCTGATCGGCTGCGGCCTCGCGCTCGTCGACGGTGCGCGCCGCAAGCCGTAAGCGCGCCGCGCGAACGGCCGACTCCCGCGCATGAACGCCACCAGCCTCCTCACCGGCTTCTCCCTCTTCCTGATCGCCGTGATCACGATCGACTGGGCGCGCTCCCTGCGGCGGAGCGCCGCGGCTACGCGTGCACGGACCCGTCGGGCATCGTCGCGCCCGTCAGGCTCGCGCCGGCCAGATCCGCATCGCTGAGATCCGCGCCGAGGAGATTCGCACCGTCGAGCTGCGTGTGCGCGAGGAAGGCACCGGCGAGGTTCGTGCCGGCGAAGTTGAAGCCGCGCAGATCTCCCTCCTCGAGGTCGATCTCGGAGAGGTCGAGCCCTGAGAGGTCCGGGGCCGCTTCGATCGAGAAGCCGTACTCGGCGATGATCGGCACGGCGACGCGCCAGTACTTGTCGCGGTACTCCTCGGGCACGCCGAGGTCATCCCACGCCTTCACGAAGGCATCCTTGGCCGGCATGCCCTCGCCGACCAGACGCGCGATCGTCACGGCGATCGCCTCGAACGCGACGACGTGGTCATTCCAGGCGATCTCGAGGTGGTCGCTCATCGCGAGGATCGTACCCGCTCGCGAGCGCAGGTCGGCTTCGGCGGTGTTGAGCGATGCAGATGTAACCGGGCGGTCACCCCACCGCGCACGAGCGCTGGGCACGACTACACTCAGTGCACACCACCGACGGAGGAACCACCTTGGGACCTGTGGAAATCGCGGTCTTCTCGTTTCCGGGAAGCCAGTTCAACGGACAGGTCGCTCCCGCGCTGCGCGAGCTGATCGAGAGCGAGACGATTCACGTGCTGGACCTCGCGTTCATCATCAAGGCCGACAACGGCGATGTCGCGTGGTTCGAGATCGAGGACGCGCAGACGCACGCGCCCGAGTTCCACGGCTTCCATGACGATCCGATCGACCTGCTCAGCGTCGAGGACATCGAGCTCCTCGCCGAGGAGGTCGCCCCCGGCTCGTCCGCCGCGGTGCTCGTGTTCGAGCACACGTGGGCGAAGAAGCTCGCCGCTGCCGTCGAGGGCTCCGGCGGCTTCGTCGTGGCACGTGAGTACATCCCCGAACCCGTCGTCGAGGCCGCTGTGGCCGCGGCGCACAACGCATAGGAGCGCAGAGACATGATGATGCGACGACGTGGCCCCGGTCTCGTGGGCATGGCCGCCCGCACCGCCGTGGTCGTCGGCACCGCCAACGCGGTGTCGAACAAGCAGCAGCAGAAGTACGCCAACCAGGCGGCCGAGCAGCAGGCGCAGGCCGCCGAGCAGGCCGCTCCGGCTGCTGCCGCGCCGGCAGAGGACGACCTCGCCGCGCAGCTCGAGTCGCTGGCGAAGCTCCGTGATCAGGGCATCCTGACCGATGAGGAGTTCACGGCGAAGAAGGCCCAGATCCTCGGGATCTAGCGCTCACTGACGCTCGATCGACGGGCCGTCCCGCCTCCGGGCAGGGCGGCCCGTCGTCGTTCGTGGGCTGGTGACCGCACAGGTGTGACGGGACACGACCATCCCTCCCCGCGGCTGGTACCCTGAAAAAATGTTCAGGAAACTTGGTCCCGCCATCGCCACGCTCTTCGTGCTGCTCGCCATGAGCGGCGCAGCGCAGGCCAAGTCCTCGATCCTCTACTCCATCACCGCGACGAACGTGCACGTGGCGAAGCAGCAGACCGGCGGGTACCGGGTGAGCCTACCCGCGAACGCCAGGCTCGCGTGGTTCACTGATCGTCCCGCTCGCCGTGCCGGCACCGCCACCGCCGCGGACCTCGTCATGGGGTGGCACGCCAACGGCTTCGACGCCGTGCCGCCGAACGCCGCGTTCGTGATGACGCGCGGCGGTGCCTCAAGCCAGATCATCGTCGTGCTCAAGAACGCCCGACGCCAGGGCACCGACGTCGTCTTCACGGCCAGGCAGCTGCCCCACGGGAAGATGCTCGGGATGCAGACCGATGGCTCGCTCAAGCCCGGCCTTTACCCGCGCGCCGAATTCTTCATCGATGACGCCACGATTCCACCCTGCGGGCTCCAGATGTCCAGCGGCTCCGTCGACTGCATCCTGAGCGCCGGCGACGGCAGCGTCACGCTGCTGACGGGAATCCAGTCCACCATGATGCTCACGGTGGCGAATGTCGCGCCCGGAGCGGCGCCGACGACCGTGCTGTACGAGCACTCGTGGCGGTACGGGGTGCTGGGCAGCGCGGGGGATCATACGCTCGGGACGGCGAGCTACCCCGAGTCGATGACGACCCCGTTCACGCGGTCATTTGGCGCCGTGACGCGCGCCATTCACGAGACGCTGCAGGTGTCAGCCCCGACCGACCCGAGCGTCGCGTTGCACGTGACGATCACGCAGCACTCGCTGTTCTAGCGACCGCGAGAGGCACCGTCCTTGGTGCCGACGTGACCGGCGTCGCTACGGCACCGCTACGAAGCAGACTTAGACCGACAGCTCGATCGGCCTCTCGGCGCCGTAGCCGAGGAGCGACGTGACTTCGACGAGGCACTCGACCGTCGATGACCGATCGAGGGGCGGGCCCGGACTGGGGCTG
>JBPCSK010000048.1:0-6698 GCA_051007275.1 Gaiellales bacterium
CGTCTACGGCGTGCACCCGCGAAGCGACGGCAAGGTCAAGTTCACCGAGCAGTCCGGCCATGCGCTGACCGTCTCGCTGCAGGATGCGACGGACAAGGTTCCGATCATCTTCGACGACATCGCCCGCGTGCAGACGACCGTCAACCTCGACCGCAACGGCACCGAGAACACCACGCGGTGGACCCGGAGCACCGTGACCACGACGGACGCACTGCGCTGGTCGCAGGGGCTGCTCGACTGGGTGACCGGGTGGACGGTGATCGACGGCGGCGATGGCGCGATCGTCGATGGCTTCGCCACGGAGTCGCGCGACCAGCTCGCCAAGGGCCGCCGGCAGTTCACGACGTGGGGACGCACCGCCGCCGCCGGCTACTTCGCGATCACGTACCGCGCGCAGGCGGGCAAGGACCCCGGGACCAACTTCCCCGGCGGGTTCGAGTACGGCGATCGCGGTCCCGGCGTTCGCCAGCTCCAGGAGGGCCTCGCCCAGTACGGCTATCTGGGCCGCGGCAGCATCAACGGCACGTTCGATGCCGCGACGTGGCAGGGCGTGGTCGCGTTCCAGGGCTACAACCGCGTCGAGCGCACCGGCGTCGCCACGGCCGAGACGATCGCGATGATCATGCGCGCCGAGGCTCCCGTGCCGCGCTATCCCGACCGCGGCAAGCACTTCGAGGTCGACATCTCGCGCGGCATCGTGTTCCTCGTGAACGCCGACGGCAGCGTCAAGCGCGTGATCCACACCTCGACCGGCGCCACCGGCAACACGCCGGACGGCGAGTTCACGATCATCCGACGCGAGCTCTCCAGCTGGGACTACAAGTTCAAGATCTGGCTGCCGTACGCCCAGTACTTCTTCGAGGGCTTCGCGCTCCATGAGTACCCGGACGTACCGGCGTATCCGGCCTCACATGGCTGCGTGCGTCTGGAGCACTCGAATGCCTCCGTGGCCTGGGACTTCGGCGCGATGGGCATGCCGGTCATCCTGTACCACTCGTCCTAGGCCCTAGGCCCGGCGACGCCCCTGGGCGAAGTGCTGAGGCGGCGGCGCCACGCTGCGCAGCTGCTGGACATCGGCCTCCACCGGCAGGGCGCGTCGCGTTGGCAGATCGAGCGGGGCAAGCGACTCGACCCGCACGGTCACCTGACGCTCACGCTGCTCGAGCGTCCCGTGGACCAGGAGCAGCGGCTCGCTGCGCGCCAGCAGGCGATGCTGCTCGTAGACATCGGGCATCAGCACGAGATTGAACAATCCGTGCTCGTCCTCGAGCAGCAGGAAGACGATGCCCTTGGCGCTGGCTGGGCGCTGGCGCGCGACCGCCAGACCGGGAATCACAACGGCAGCACCATGGGGGATGAGCGGGAGCTGCGCGGAGTCCAGCAGACCGTCGCCGAGGAGCGGTCGCAGCTGCCGAATCGGATGCTCGCGCACCGATACTCCAGTCGTGGCGTAGTCGGAGACCAGCAGCTCCCACGCGCCCGGCTCCGGCAGGCCGGTGGGAGCCTGACCGACCTGCAGATCGAATGCCAGCTGGCTGCCTGCGCCCTGCCCGAGCGGGCGTGCCGCAAGCCCCAGCTCCCAGAGCAGCCGACGGCGCGGACCGAGGGCATCGCAGGAGCAAGCGGCGATCAGCCGCTGCAGACGCTGCGTCGGCAGATCGAGGCGATTGGCGAGCGCGCGCACGTCTGCGAACGGCCCGTGCGCGTCGCGTTCCGTCACGATCGCCATCGCCTCGTCCTCGCCGAGCCCGATCACCTGGCGTAGGCCAAGCCGCACGGCGCGATCGCCCTCGCACTGCGCCTCGACGTGCGAGCGGCGGATATCGACGGGCAGCACCCGCACCTCGCGGCGCTCGGCGTCGCGGATCAGCGAGGCCGGCGGATAGAACCCCATCGGCTGCTCCATCAGCAATGCGCAGAGGAACGCCGCCGGATGGTGATGCCGCAGCCACGCGCTCTGGTACGCGAGCAGCGCGAACGCCGCCGAGTGCGACTTGGGGAAACCGAAGGCCGAGAACGCGAGGATCTGCTGGAACACGGTGCGCGCCACATGCTCGGGGACGCCACGCTCCGCCGTACCTGCCGCGAAGGCAACCCACTGCGCCTCCAGTCCCGCCCGGCTGCGGCGCCTGCTCATCGCCCGCCGCAGCGCCTCCGCCTGGCCGGGGGTGAAGCCCGCCAGCGCCTGAGCGACGTCGAGCACCTGATCCTGGAAGATGATCACGCCGAGCGTCTCGCGCAGCGGCTCCTCGAGCAGCGGATGCTCGTACGGAATCGGGATCGTGGGATCGGCCCGCCGTGCCATGCGCCGCTGGATGTAGGGGTTGACGGCACCGCCCTGGATCGGACCGGGACGGACGAGCGCCACCTCGACGACCAGATCATCGAGACAGGCGGGCTGCACCCGCAGCAGCGTCTGCATCTGCGCGCGCGACTCGATCTGGAAGACGCCGACGGTGTCGGCCGCCTGGATCTCGGCGTAAACCGCGGCATCATCGAGCGGCACGCGCGACAGGTCCACGCTGCGACCGGTGCTGCGGTGGATCTCCGAGACGCAGCGCTCGACGGCGCTGAGCATGCCCAGTCCGAGCAGGTCGATCTTGAGGAAGCCGGCATCGGCGACAGCGTCCTTGTCCCACTGGCAGATCGTGCGCCCCGCCATCGCAGCCGGCTGGAGGGGAACGAGGTCGCTGAGCGGCCGGTCCGCGACGATCATCCCACCCGGGTGCTGTGAGAGATGGCGGGGCAGCCCGCTGATCTGGGCGCAGAGCGTGGCCAGCAGGCGCAGCCGACGATCAGCGGCGCGGTCGCGCAGGCCGGGCACGCGCTGGAGCTCCTCGCCCACGGCCTCGGCGCTCCAGCCATCGGAGGCTGCGGCCAGGCGCGCGATGTCGCCGGCGGGGAGCGCCAGCGCCTTGCCGATCTCGCGGATCGCGCCCTTCGCGCGGTACGTGGCGAAGGCGCCGACCAGCGCGGCCCGCTGGTCGCCGTAGTGCGTGTGGATGCGGCGAATCAGCTCGGCGCGGATGTCACGCGGGAAGTCGAGATCGATGTCCGGCGTGGAGGCCAGCTCCTCGTTGAGGAAGCGTCCAAGCGACAGCCTGCCAGCGACCGGATCGATGTGCGAGAGGCCGGTCAGGTAGCAGACGATCGAGCCCACGCTGGAGCCGCGACCGCGCCCGGGCGGCAGCACGTTGCGCGCCGCATCGGCGCCGCGGATCCCGAGCGCCACCTCGCGCGCCAGCTCGAGGATCTCGCGGTGCAGCAGGAAGAAGCCCGCCAGATCGTGCCGGCGGATCAGCGCGAGCTCGGTGGCGAGGCGCTCGACGGCCTCCTGACGCCACGGCGATGCGGGCGGGTAGCGCGCATCAAGGTGCAGCTCGCAGAGCTCCTTCAGCTCCTGATCGGCGTCGTGCTCGCGGTCGGGTGGTCGGTAGCCGAGGCTCTGCGTCAGGTCGAAGCCGCAGCGCTCCGCGATGCTGCGCGTCTCGGCGATCGCCTCGGGCAGGTCGGCGAAGAGCGCGACGAGCTCGGCCGGCGGTTTCAGCACGTGCTCGCGGTTGCCGCGCAGGAGCGCAGTGCAGGCGTCGAGCGAGGCGTGCTGGCGGATCGCCACCAGCACGTCCTGGAGCGGGCCCCGCCGGCGCAGGTGCAGGTGCACGTCGTTGGTGGCGACGATGGGGATGCGGCGCTCCCGCGCCAGCCGCTCGAAGGCGCGCAGCTGCTGCTCGGCGCCCTGCCGGAAGGGGCGCTGCAGCTCGACGGCCAGGTGCGCGCCAAAGGCCTCGAGCAGCTGATCGCGGCGGGCACGCGCAACCTGCGGATCGGCGCTGCGCAGCACGCCGTGGTCCGGACAGCCGGTCAGGCAGGTGAGACCCTCGGCGTGCTCCAGCACGTGCTCGAATCGCACGCTGGGCGTGCGCGCAACCGTGCCGTCCGGCGCTCGCGTGCCGGCATGGGCCGCGGTGATCAGGCGACAGAGGCTGGTGTAGCCCGCGCGGCTCTCGACGAGCAGGACCAGATGGCGCTGCTCATCGTCGACCTCGACCGTCAGCTCGCAGCCCGTGATCGCCCGCAGCCCGGCGGCCGTGGCCGCGTGCGCGAAGGGCAGGGCGGCGCAGAGGTTGTCGTGGTCGGTCAGCGCCAGCGCGTCGTAGCCGAGCGCGCAGGCGCGATCGACCAGGTCCTCCGGCTGCGCCACGCCATCGAGGAATGAGTAGGCGGAGTGGCAGTGCAGCTCGACGTAGTCAGCCGCCATAGCGCCACCACAGGCCGCTGCGGCGATCCTCGTAGACGGTGCAGAGACGCCCGTCTGCGAGCGCGAGGGCGAAGCAGCGCCGGCGGCAGGGCACGCCCCACCAGCCCTCCTCGATGCGCCACTCCTCGCGGACGGACTCGACCACGCAGCCGTCGACGCTCATGGGATGGCCGCCCGCATCGGCCCGGACGCGGCAGGCGCGAGGCGTCTGCGACGGAATGGGGCGCAGCGACGCACTCATCGCGGGGTGAGCCCGTAGCGGCGCTCGGGCAGACGGCTGCTCGGATCGACGCCGACGACGCGGAGCAGCGCCCCCTCGCCGACGGCGGCGCGTACCTGCTCCGTCGCGCCGTCGAGGCGGCGGTCGCGCTCGGCGCCCTCGCGCTCGAGCAGCGTGAGCTGATGGGTCTCGCCCGACAGCTCGGCGAACGTCAGCGCCAGACGCTCGGCGGGCGCGGGCAGCCGTCGTGCCTTCGGCAGCAGCGCGAGCAGCAGCCGCGGCACGTCGACGGTGGGCTCGCGCAGCGGCACCTCGCAGCTCCAGGACTCGCCGGTCACGAGCCGCGCCTGCAGCCGGAGCAGCCGCGGCACCGCATCGCCGCGCTCGGGCAGCAGCACGGTGCGGCTGATCAGGATCCCCATCGCCTGCTCGAGCGCGGCGTCGGTCGCGATCGGCTCGTTCGGCTTGAGCACGCTGCGCACCAGCCGCGGCGGCACCTGCGCCGCGATCGTCGAGCCGTCCTCGCCGCGCGCCATCTGCCAGGCCTGCACGCCGGCGGGTCCGAAGCGGTCGCGCACTGCGATGCGCGACAGCGAGGCGACGCCGCCGAGCCGGTCGATCCCGACCAGGACGAGCGCCTCGCAGAGCTCGGCGGGGCTGCCGCCGTCCTCGTGCAGCAGGCGGACGGGCAGCGGGGCGATCGCCTCGAGCACCTCATCGGCGCCGAGCACGCGCGGGCGCCGCCGGGCGAGCCGCGCGGCCATCAGCGCGGCGAAGCGGGTGGGGGCGGCGCCGATGCGGATCGCCTCGCCCGGCCGGGCGAGCTCGTGCAGACGCTCGACCAGGCGCCGCGGGCCGCCGTGCAGCCGCAGCCCCGGCGTGGCATCGATCAGGACGCGACCGGGTGCGATCTCCTCGACGGGCAGACCGAGCGCGTCGATGTCGCGCAGCAGAAGCGCCGCACGCTCCTGCAGCCCGACCGGATCGGGCGGCACGAGCTGCAGATCGGGGCAGAGGGTGAGCGCCTCGGACAGCGGCATGCCGCTGCGCACGCCGTGCGCCTCGGCGACGGCGGAGGGCAGACCGAGGCGCGCCTCACCCAGCGGCGAGGGACCGAGCGCGAGCGGCGTGCCGGCGACCGGCTGCGCCACGCCGCGGGCGGCCAGGGCGACGAGCAGCGGAAGCCGCGGGATCTGCAGGGCGAGAAGCATCGCCCGCCCAGTCTAATCGAACATATGTTCGTATGCGAGCTAGTCGTCCGTCTCGACGGAACCCGTCTCGAGCTGCGCGATCACCTGCTCGAACACCTCGTGCGGCTGCGCGCCCATCAGCAGGTACCTCTCCTGCAGGACGAAGGCCGGCACGGCATTGATGCCCATGGCGTGCGCCTCGCGGGTCGACTCCTGGACGACCGGGCGGAAGCGCCGTGTGGCGATCGCCTCATCGACGGCCTCGGCCGCGAGCCCGACGGAGATCGCGACATCGCGGATCACGTCGGGGTCGGCCACGTTGCGCTCCTGCTCCCACATGGCCTGCATGACGGCCTCGTGGTACGCGGGATGACAGCCCTCGGCACGCGCGAGCTCGCCGAGCTCGAGCGCGAGGTGGGTGTTCGGCGTGATCTCGGGGTGCGGGGCGTAGCCGAAGCCGCTCTCGGCGAACATCGTCGCGACGCGATCGATGTGCTCAGGGCCGTACTTCGCGATCAGGTCGGCGCGCGGGATTCCCTCCGGTGGGTACTCGGGATGCAGATCCCAGGGGAGCCACTCGATCTGAGCGCCATACTGGCGCTCGAGCCACGTCGCGCGCTCGCACGCGACACGGCAGAAGGGTCAGAGGAAGTCCGACCAGATCAGGATGCGCAACGGCTCGCTCACGACGGCTCCTCCTCGGTGGCGACGGCGACACCGCCGCCGAGATCCAGCATCAGCTGCCGCTCGGCCGCCACGCGCGAGCGGCGCGATTGCAGCACCTGACGCAGCACAACCTGCACGGACCCGGCGATCGGAATGGCCAGCAGCGCGCCGATGATGCCGAGCAGCGAGGCGCCGATCAGCACGGCGACGATCACGATGAACGGCGAGACATCGATGCTCTTGCGCATCACGAGCGGCTGGATCAGGTGGTTCTCGACGAACTGGTAGACGATCGCCAGCACCAGCATCACGATGCCCGCAGTCAGGCTATGCGTGAGGGCGACGAGCACGGCCACGATCGAGC
>JBPCSK010000049.1:0-8531 GCA_051007275.1 Gaiellales bacterium
GATCCGGACGTCCTCGTGTCCGGGGCGACGTTCGACGACGCCGCGGTCGTACGTCTCGATGACGGCAGCACGCTGATCCAGACGATCGACGCCTTCGGTCCCGTCGTCGACGATCCGTTCGACTACGGGCGCATCGCCGCGGCCAACGCGATCTCCGATGTCTACGCCATGGGCGGCATCCCGCGCTTCGCGCTGGCGATCATGGCGATTCCGACGGGCGTCGAGGCGGCGGTCACGACCGCCATCCTCCAGGGTGGCGCGGCCACGGCGCATGCCGCGGGCGTCTCGATCGTCGGCGGACACACCGTCACGGCACCGGAGCCGCTGTACGGGCTGGCCGTGACCGGGATCGCGCCGGGCGGGACGTTCTGGACCAACAGCGGCGGGCGTCCCGGCGACCTCCTGTGCCTGTCCAAGCCGCTCGGCAGCGGCATCGTGGCGAACGCGATGCGCAAGGATGCGGCGCCGGCTGCGGTGCTGGCTGAGGGCGTCGAGGTGATGGCGACGACGAACGCGGCGGCTGCCGACGCGCTGCGCGCGGTCGGGCCCACGGCGGTGGTGGATGTCACGGGCTTCGGGCTCGTCGGGCACCTGCACAACCTCGTGCGCGAGTCGGGGTGCGCCGCCGAGATCGAGCTGGGCGCGCTGCCGCTGATCGCCGGCGTCCGCGACCTCGTCGAGGCGGATGTCATCCCCGGGGGCTCGCACCGCAATCGCGCTGCGGCGGCGGCGTACATGACGGCTGCCGCGGGCGTGTCGGATGCACTGATCACGCTGGCCTGCGATGCGCAGACGTCAGGCGGCCTGCTCGCGGCAGTGCCCGCGGACACCGATCCAGCGGCGCTGCCCGGCCCGATCATCGGTCGGCTCGTCGCGGGGCCGACGGGCACCGTCGCGCTGATCTAGGCGACCCGGGTACACTCCGCGCATGATCGAAGGCATCTTCGTCGCCCTGCAGGTGATCCTCGGCGTTCTCGTGATCGTGCTGGTGCTCGCCCATTCCGGCAAGGACACCGGTCTCTCGGGCGCATTCGGCATCGGTCAGGGTCAGTTCGGCGCGACGCAGGTGATGGAGCGCAACCTCACGCGCTTCACGGTCGTCGTCGCTGTACTGCTCGTGGCGAACACGATCTTCCTCGGATTCCTGCTCGGATGAGCCCGGAAACGCGCGAGACCCGCATGCGCGGGTCTCGGCGTCGTACGGGAGGAGGGGATGGTATCTGCGGCGGAGCCGCAGCGGAGAGAGTGTGTTCAGTCGTGCAGACATCTCTTCGTGACATGCTTGTGCCGCGGATGACTGGTCTCATGCATGACGGATATTCGTTAGGCGGCGGTTCCGCATGATGGCCGGGTTGCCACGGCTCGTCGCCTCTGATCTGGACGGCACGCTGCTTGACGCTGCGGGTGAGGTCAGCGTGCGCACCCGACGCGCGCTCGACGCGGTGATCGTGCAGGGCATCGACGTCGTGCTCGTCACGGGACGCCCGCCGCGCTGGGTGCGCGACCTGCCTGAGGCAACCGGTGCTCACTCGATCGTCGTCTGCGCGAACGGCGCCCTGCTGTACGACGTCGATGAGCACGCCGTGATCGACCACGCCCCGCTGCCGAGCGCGCTGGCCGCCGAGCTGGTCGAGCATCTGCGCCAGGACGCGCCGGGGTGCCGCTTCGCCTGCGAGATGACGTTCCAGTTCGGTCGCGACACCGACTACCCATCGCGCTGGCCGATTCCCGACGACACCCTCCTCGGCGATGTGCTCGAAATGGTGCGGGACAACGAGACGACGAAGCTGATCGTCCGCGACGACGAGCTCGACCACGACGAGCTGGTCCGTGTGGTCCAGCGCATCGTCGGAGACCGTGCGAACGTCACGCACTCGGGCTACGGCATCGTCGAGCTATCGGCGGCCGGCGTCGACAAGGCCCGCGGTCTGCGGGTTGCCTGCGAGCGCCACGGCATCGATCTCAACGACGTGAACGCCTTTGGTGACATGCCCAACGATCTGCCGATGATCCGCTCCGTCGGACACGGCGTCGCCGTCGCCAACGCGCACCCCGAGGTGCTCGCCGCGGCCGACGAGATCACGGCCTCGAACGCCGACGATGGCGTCGCGCAGGTGCTAGAGCGCCTGCTCGCGCTCTAGCCCGTCGGCGATCAGCGTTGCGTTGGTGTCAGGCACCAATGCAAAGCTGCACCACGTTGGACCGGCGACTTCCGATTGGGGTCAGACCCCATCCGGAAGCTGGTCGGCTGTCGGGCTGCTGCCGCCTCGTGGGCGCGCCGGTTCGGGCGATCGGTAAACGGCGTCCTGACCGCGATCGACTTCCGATTGGGGTCAGACCCCAATCGGAAGTCCAGGTCCCGCGTCATGCTTCCGATGGTGCGGCGCACGCGTCGCGCTGCGACGGGTTACGCCATCTGGCGCAGCACCATCGGGAGGATGCCCCCGTGGCGCAGGTACTCGATCTCGACCGGCGTGTCGACGCGGGCGAGCGCGTCGAACGACTCGGAGGAACCGTCCGCCCGCGTGATCGTCACCGTGATCGTGCCACGCGCCTCGAGCGTCGGCAGTCCCGAGACGCTGATCGTCTCGGTGCCGTCAAGCTGCAGCGTGCCGCGGTTGACGCCGTCGGGGAACTGCAGCGGCAGGACGCCCATGCCGACGAGGTTCGATCGGTGGATGCGCTCGTACGACTCGGCGATGACGACCTTCACGCCGAGCAGCAGCGTGCCCTTGGCGGCCCAGTCGCGCGACGACCCCGAGCCGTACTCGCGGCCGGCGACGATGATCAGCGGCACGCCGTCGGCCTGGTAGCGCTCGGACGCGTCGTAGATCGACATGACCTCGCCCGACGGCTGGTACGCGGTCAGACCGCCCTCCGTGCCGGGGACGAGCTCGTTGCGCAGGCGGATGTTCGCGAACGTGCCGCGCACCATCACCTCGTGGTTGCCGCGCCGCGCGCCGTAGGAGTTGAAGTCGCGCTGGACGACGCCGTGCTCCTGCAGCCAGCGACCCGCGGGGCCGTCGGGCTGGATCACGCCGGCGGGCGAGATGTGGTCGGTCGTGATCGAGTCGCCGAGCACGGCCAGCGCGCGCATGTCGCTGATGTCCGTGAGGTCGCGCGGCTCGGCGGCCATGCCGGAGAAGAACGGCGGCTGGCGGACGTAGGTCGAGTCGGCATCCCAGTCCATCGTCTCCCCGGTCGGGGCCGACAGCGCACGCCAATGCTCGTCGCCGTCCCAGATTGCGCCGTACTCCCGCTCGTAGAGATCCTCGGTCAGCGACGAGGCGATGACCTCCTTGATCTCCTCCATCGACGGCCAGATGTCGGCGAGCAGCACGTCGTTGCCCTCCGTATCGGTGCCGATCGGCTCCGAGGTGAGGTCGATGTCGAGCGTGCCCGCCAGCGCGTAGGCCACGACGAGCGGGGGCGAGGCGAGGTACGCCGCGCGCACCTTGGGATGCACGCGACCCTCGAAGTTGCGGTTGCCCGAGAGCACGGCGCCGACGGCGAGCTCGTGCTCGGAGATGGCGGCATCGAGCGCCTCCGGCAGCGGTCCGGAGTTGCCGATGCACGTCGTGCAGCCGTAGCCGACGAGGTTGAAGCGCAGCTCGTCGAGCGGGCGGGTCAGACCCGCCTTGTCGAGGTAGTCGGTGACGACGCGGGAGCCCGGCGCGAGGCTGGTCTTAACCCACGGCTTCGTCTCGAGACCCTTCGCGCGCGCATTGCGGGCGAGCAGCCCAGCGGCGACCATCACGGACGGGTTCGAGGTATTCGTGCACGAGGTGATCGCCGCGATCACGACGCTGCCGTGGTCGACCGTGCAGTCCTCGGCCGTCGTCGTGGCGCCGGCGTCGTCCGCCGGTACGAGCGCCTGGACGGGAATGCGGACGGGCGACGACTCGCGCGGGAACGCCTGCCTGAAGCTCTCGCGCACACCGCCGAGCTCGACGCGATCCTGCGGGCGGCTCGGCCCGGCGAGGCTCGGGACGACCTCGCTCAGGTCGAGGACGAGCACGTCGGAGTAGGTGGCGAGCGGCTGTCCATCCTCGCGGAACATCCCCTGTGCGCGGCAGTACGCCTCGGCGACAGCCGCCTGGGCCTCGCGACCCGTGGAGTTGAGGAAGCGGATCGTCTCGGCGTCGACCGGGAACGTCGCAGCCGTGGCGCCGAACTCGGGTGCCATGTTGGACAGCGTCGAGCGGTCCGGAATCGACAGCGCGCTGAGGCCATCGCCGCAGAACTCGACGTAGCGGCCCACGACGCCGTACTGGCGCAGGCGCTCGGTCACCGTCAGGACGAGGTCGGTCGCGGTGACGCCCGCGTTGAGCGAACCGCGGAACTCGAAGCCGATCACGATCGGCTCGCTCATGGCGAGCGGCTGGCCGAGCATGGCGGCCTCGGCCTCGATGCCGCCGACGCCCCAGCCGAGGACGCCAAGCGCATTCACCATGGTCGTGTGGGAGTCGGTGCCGACGAGCGTGTCGGGCAATGCGACCTGGCCGCCGTCGACCTCGCGCACGTCGACGACGCTCGCGAGATGCTCCACGTTGACCTGATGCACGATGCCCATGCCCGGCGGCACGACGCGCAGCCGGCCGAAAGCGCCCTGGCCCCAGCGGAAGAACCGGTAGCGCTCGCCGTTCCGCTCGTACTCGCGCTCGACGTTCTTCTCGAATGCGTACTTGGTGCCGAAGGTGTCGACCTGCACCGAGTGGTCGATCACGAGATCCACGGGCACGAGCGGGTCGATCGCGCCCGGATCGCCTCCCAGCGTGGCGTGCGCATCGCGCATCGCGGCGAGGTCGGCGATCGTCGGGATGCCGGTGAAATCCTGCAGGATCTCGCGCGACGGGATGAACGGCACCGAGGTGCCCTCCGGCGCGGGGGCGGGCCAGGCGGCAAGCGCGCGGATGTCGGCCTCGGAGACGTGCGGGCCGGTCGAGTGGCGCAGCTGCATCTCGAGCAGCACCCGCACGGTGAACGGGAGCTTCGAGGTGTCGATGCCAGCCTCATCGCAGGCGGCCAGGGCGAAGTACTCGACGCCGTCGACGCCCGGAAGCGGACGGCGCGCGTTGAGAGGATCGGTGCGCGTCATCCCGGCATCATGCCACGGGGCGAAGCTCAGGTGAGGAGACCGAGGGCGGGGTCGATCAGCCCTACGATCGCGCCGATCACCGCTGCCGTCAGGACCAGGACGGGGACGGGCGCGCCGCGCCGCTGCAGTGCGAAGACGGCGATGGCGATGATGGCTGCGAGCAGGTCGATGCCGCCATCGCGCAGGATCGCGTGGTCCGCCAGATAGACGACGAGCACCGCGATCGCACCGGCCACGACCCCTTGGAGCGCGGCCAGCGCGTCGGCGATCGGTCCACGCCGCGGCACGTGGTCGATCAGCGGTGCGCCGACGCCGATCATCAGGAACGACGGCGCGAACGTGGCGAAGGTGGCAACAAGGGCACCCATGATCCCGCCAGTCGCGCCGCCGAGCGTGGTCCAGCCGGCCACGAAGCCGACGAACGAGTTGACCATGATCAGCGGGCCGGGCGTGGTCTCCCCGAGCGCGAGCCCGGCGATCATCTGCTCCGGCGTGAGCCAGCCGAAGCGCCCGACTGCGGCCGCTGCGACGAACGGCAGCACGGCATATGCGCCACCGAAGGTCACGAGCGCCACGATCGTGAAGAAGCCGGTCAGCTCCGCGATCACGCCGCCGACGGCGAGCAGGGCGATGATCGCACCGAGCCAGATGGCGGTGCCGATCACGGCACGGCGGATCAGCGCGGGGCGGTCGACGGGGTGCGGCGGCTCGCCCGGGTCCTCCTGGTCCTCGAGCGGCACGAGCGCGGTTGGGCGGAAGCGCCCGATCAGAAAGCCCGCCAGCGCGCCGAGGAGCACGAGGATCGGGAACAGCGCGCCGAGCAGCATCGAGACGCCGGCGATCGCCGCGATCGCAAGCGTCCAGCGGGTCTTCACGACCTTCCGTCCCATCCGGATGCCGGCGGCGACGACGAGCGCGACGACGGCACCGCCGAGCGCGCGGACGATGCCCGTCACGACCCCGGTCTCACCGAACGCCATGTAGATCCACGAGAGCGCGATGATCAGCACGAGCGAGGGGAGGATGAACAGCCCGCCGCTCGCGATCGCACCGCGGACGCCGTGGAGCCGGTAGCCGAGGTAGCACGCGAGCTGCTGCGCCTCGGGGCCTGGGAGGGCGGTGCACAGGCGCAGGGCGTGGAGGAACGAGCGCTCGTCGATCCACCCGCGCCGCTCAACGACCTCGCGGTGCATGAGGTCGATCTGCGCGATCGGGCCGCCGAAGGAGATGCAGCCGAGCCGTAGCCACACGCGCAGCGCCGCTCCGAACGACGGGGTCACGTCGTGGCGCCGCCGATCGCCCACGTGCCCCGCAGGGTCCGCGCGCCGCCGAGCACGAAGCGCACGAGGATGAACAGCGTGATGCCCACCCAGAGGCCGGTCAGGCCCCAGCCGAGGTAGATCGTGCCGAGCATGCAGGGAAGGTACCCGCCCAGGACGGCCACGAGGGTGAAGTTCCGCATAAAGGCCGTGTCGCCGGCGCCGACGAGGATGCCGTCGATGGCGAAGACCACGCCGGCGAATGGCTGCATGCCGCCGAACCAGCCCCAGGCTGCGCCCGTCGCGGTGACGACGTCGGCGTCGTCGGTGAAGAGGCGCGGGATGATGCGCCAGCCCGCGATGATGACCGCGCCGAAGACCGCGCCGACGATGGCGCCGAGCTCGCACAGGCGGCGTGCGGTGGCGCGGGCGGCTGCGACGTCGCCAGCGCCGAGCAGCTCGCCGATCAGGGCCTGGGCGGCGATCGCGAAGGCGTCAAGCGTGAGGGCCAGGAAGTACCAGAGCTGGATCGCGATCAGGTGCGCCGCCACCTGCTCGGGGCCGAGGCGCGAGGCGACGGCGGTGGCGCTCAGGAACGTGCCCTCGAGGGCGATCGTGCGGATGCCGAGATCGCGCGCGGCGCCAAGCTGCTCGATCAGGCCCTGGCGATACGGGCGCAGCGAGACGTGCTCGCGCAGGAGCGCCTGCAGGAACAGCACGGCGGCGACGATCTGCCCGACGACGTTGGCGTACGCCGAGCCGTTGAGTCCCATGTCGAGGCCGTAGACCAGCAGCGGCGCGAGCGCCGCGCTGACGATGTTCGAGGTGATCAGGTACACCAGCGGCTTGCGCAGGTCCTGGACGCCGCGCAGCCAGCCACAGCCGGCGAGGACGATAGTGACGAACGGGATGCCGAAGAGCGCGATGCGCAGCCAGCTCAGCGCCGCGGCCTGGGTCGCTGGGTGATTGCCGGCAATCAGGTGCGTCAGCGGATCGGCGAAGGCCTGCAGGATGATCAGCAGGAGGACGCCGACGATGGCGCCGAGCCACGTGGCCTGCACGCCGCGCTCGACGGCCTCTGCTCGGCGCCCCGCACCGAACAGTCGTGAGGCGCGACTGGTCGTCCCGTAGGCGAGGAAGTTCATCAACCACACGGCATTGCCGAGCAGCGCAGCGCCGACGGCCAGCCCCGCCAGCGACTCCTTGCCGAGGTGGCCGACGACGGCGGTGTCGACGAGCAGGTAGAGCGGCTCGGCGGCGAGCGACCCGAGTGCCGGGATCGCCAGCGCGAAGATCCGGCGGTCGGGGACGCGGGCGGTCATCGCGACAGTATGTCGGGGCGGACATGACACCCGCGCGGATGTGGTGTCCGCCTGGGGCGGCGGATGTCCCAAAGGGGTCAGACCCCTCTGGGACATACCCACCGTTCGCAGCACCCTGACGACGTTGCTCATGTCCCAGAAGGGTCTGACCCCTTTGGGACATCCGCATCGCCACGGCACACGACGTCGATGCTCATGCCGCCCGCTACGCTGACGGCATGACCATCGACGTCGTCCACTACACCGATCCGGGCTGCCCGTGGGCCTACTCCGCCGAGCCCTTCATCCGCGCGCTCGAATGGCGGTACGGCGATGGGCTCGCGTGGCGCACCTGCATGATCGGGCTCGCAGAGGATCCCCAGCGCTACATCGACGCCGGCTACACGGGCGAGAAGATGACCCAGTGGCACATCGAGTTCCGCGATCGCTTCGGCATGCCCTTCGCGACGGCGCCGCGCGAGCGCCCCGCGGCGACCGGTCTGGCGTGCCGTCTGATCGTCAGCGCCCGACGTCAGGGGCACGACGCCGCCGACGCCGTGATGCGGGCGATGCGCTTCTCGTGGTTCACCGACACGCGCCCGCACGACTCGCTCGAGGTGCTCGAGCCGATCGTCCGCAGCGTGCCGGGCATCGACGCCGATGCCGTCCTGGCGGGCCTCGGCGATCCGGCGGTCGAGGAGGCGTACCTGGCCGACAAGCGCGAGTCGCGCACGATCCTGCCGCCCGCCACGGCGCAGGGCAAGACGGCAACGACCGACGGCGACGAGCGCTACACCGCCCCGAGCCTCACCTTCAGCCGTGACGGCCAGATGCTGGTGGCCGCCGGCTGGCAGCCGCTCGGCGCCTACGATG
>JBPCSK010000050.1:0-1447 GCA_051007275.1 Gaiellales bacterium
GCGCCGAGCACGGCGCTGATGATGCCCGCGGTGAGCAGCAGCTTCCAGCTCTTCGCGAGCGCGTCCTTCATCTCGGGGGGCATTGCAGACATGGGGTTCCTCCTGGGGTTGGTCCACCGTTCGCGTACGCCGCGCCGAGAGCGAATCCTGCCGGTCGCGGGAGCCGCACTCCCGCCAGCGAGCACGAGCAACTAGGGTTCGGGCATGCGCCACGTGCCCGACCGCCTCGACCAGAACCGCGCGCTGCTGCTCGTCGTCGACGTGCAGGAGGCCTTCCGCCCGCACATCGACGGCTGGGACGCGATGGTCGCGCACTGCGACGCGCTGATCCGCGGCTGCGGGGCGCTCGATGTCCCGATCATCGTCACCGAGCAGTACCCGAAGGGTCTCGGCCACACGATCCCGGAGCTGGCCGAGGGACTCGCCGGCGTCGAGCCGATCGAGAAGCGCACGTTCTCCTCGCTCGGCGTGCCCGAGACGGTCGAGCAGCTCGAGCAGTTCGGGCGCGATCAGATCATCGTGTGCGGGATCGAGGCGCACGTCTGCGTGCAGCAATCCGTCGCCGACATCCTGCGCGGCGGGCGCCAGGCGCACGTGGCGCTCGATGCGATCGCGAGCCGCACCGCCTCGAGTCGCGAGGCCGGCGTGCGCCGCATGCGCGCCGCCGGGATGGTGCCGAGCGGCGTCGAGCTGGCGCTGTTCGAGATGATGGTCGGCGCCGACCACCCGCAGTTCAAGACGATCTCGGGCCTCGTCCGGGATCTCCCCCAGTCCTTCTCCTGAGGAGCGCGCCATGAGCCTGACCCTGCACACCCATCCGTTCTCCTCGAACGGCCAGAAGGCGCAGCTGATGCTCGATGTCGTCGGCCTCGAGTACGCGGTGCGCGAGGTGCCGTTCGAGGTCGAGCGCGCGGAGTGGCACGCGGCCGTGAATCCGATGGGCGGCATCCCCGCGCTGGTCGACGGGGACTTCCACCTCGCGGAGTCGAACACGATCCTGCGCTATCTCGCCGATCGCGAGGGCCGCGAGGACCTGTACCCGCACGACCCGCAGCAGCGCGCCACGATCGACTGGATTCTCGACCTGTGGGCGCTCGTCGTGCGTCCGGCGCTCTTCCCGTACGAGGCGTCGCAGTACGGCATCGTGCTCGGCACCGGCGCGTTCTCCAAGGAGGCCGCCGCTGAGGACGACGTGCGCGCGCTGTTCGACAAGGCCGTGCCGAAGCTGAACCAGGCCATGCTCGTGCTCGACCCGGTCGGCCCGTGGGCGTGCCTCGGGCACCGCACGGTCGCCGACATCGCGGCGACGCCGGTGCTGCACCGACTCGTCCACGCTCCCGTTGACCTGAGCCAGGTGCCCCGTCTCGAGGCATGGGCCGCGGCGTGCGTCGCGATGCCGGAATGGCAGGCGCTGGTGCCGACGTCCGGCGTGCCGGAGCGCTGAGTC
>JBPCSK010000051.1:0-9330 GCA_051007275.1 Gaiellales bacterium
GATGATGCAGCTCGGCGCCGACGGCGTGTTCGTGGGCTCCGGCATCTTCAAGAGCGGTGATCCGGCTGCGCGCGCCCGTGCCGTCGTCGAGGCGACGACGCACTTCCGCGACGCCAAGAAGATCGCGGAGGTCTCGAAGGGTCTCGGCGAGGCGATGGTCGGTCGCAGCGCCAAGTCGATCCCCGAGAACGAGCTGCTCGCCGGGCGTGGCTGGTAGCACGCCGCGCGTCGGCGTCCTCGCGCTGCAGGGAGCATTCCGTGAGCACGTCAACGCGCTCGAGCGCCTCGGCGCCGACGCCGTGGAGGTGCGCACGCCCGCCGAGCTCGTCGACCTCGACGGGATCATCCTGCCCGGTGGGGAATCGACGACGATGGGGCTGCTGCTCGACTCGTCCGAGCTGCGCGTGCCTCTCGGCGACGCGATCGTCGCGGGCACGCCCGTGCTCGGCACGTGCGCGGGGCTGATCCTGCTCGCACAGGATCTCGAGGATGGCATCGAGGGGCAGCGCACGTTCCATGCGCTCGACGTGACCGCTCGTCGCAACGGCTATGGCCGCCAGGTCAAGTCGTTCGAGGGTGCCGTGGCGCTGTCGGGCGCGGCGGAGCCGATGGTCGGCGTCTTCATCCGTGCGCCGCGCATCACGCGCGTCGGCGAGGGGGTGGAGGTGATCGCCCTGCTCGGCGATGAGCCCGTCGCCGTGCGCAGCGGGTCTATCATGGCGGCGACGTTCCATCCGGAGCTGACCGACGACGACCGCTTGCACGAGGTGTTCCTCGCAGGCGTCGCGAACACGAGCGGGGAGTAGGCATGTCCGGCCATTCCAAGTGGTCCACCATCAAGCACAAGAAGGCCGCGACCGACAAGAAGCGCGCCGTGATGTTCTCCAAGCTGTCGCGCGCGATCATGGTCGCCGCCAAGGAGGGCGGTGGGGATCCCGACGGCAACGCCGCGCTCGCGAACGCGATCGCGAAGGCCAAGTCGTACTCCCTCCCCAAGGACAACATCGAGCGTGCGATCGCCAAGGGCGCAGGCGGCGGCGAGGGCGAGAACTACGAGACCGTGACGTACGAGGGGTTCGGTCCCGGTGGTGCGGCGTTCGTCGTTGAGGCACTCACCGACAACCGCAACCGAACCGCGGCCAACGTCCGCAGCATCTTCACCAAGGCCGGCTCCGCGCTCGGCGCGCCCGGCAGCGTGGCGTGGAAGTTCGACCGCAAGGGCGTGATCATCGTCGAGGGCGTGACGGACGAGGACGAGCTGGTGCTCGCCGCGGCCGACGCCGGCGCCGATGACGCCGAGGGCGAGGACGGCACCTACCGCGTGACCTGCGAGCCGACGGAGCTCGCGGCCGTGCGCGACGCGCTCGAGGCGGCGGGCTACACGCTGGCGAGCGCCGAGCTGACGCTGCTGGCGAAGCAGCCGGCCGAGATCGACGAGGAGGGCGCCCGCAAGGTCCTCAAGATGGTCGATGCTCTCGAGGACGACGACGACGTGCAGGACGTGGTGTTCGACGTCGAGATCCCCGAAGCCGTGCTCGCCGAGCAGTAGCAGTGCCCGCCACGCCGATCATCATCGACTGCGATCCGGGGATCGACGACGCGATCGCGATTCTGCTGGCGCTCGCCAGCTCCGAGGTCGAGGTCCTGGCGGTCACCACCGTGGTCGGCAACACGTCGCTGGCCAACGCGACACGCAATGCGCTCGACGTGCTGGAGTGGGCAGGGCGCGCCGACATCCCGGTGGCCGCCGGCGAGTCGGTCGGGATCGGTCCGCCCAACGACATCCCCTGGAATGACGCGATCGGCGTGCACGGCGAGACGGGCCTCGACGGCGCGAATCTGCCGCGGGCGCGGGCAACGACCGTCGACGAGCATGCCGTGGAGCTGCTCGCCCGCATGATTCTCGCCCGGCCGGGGGAGATCATCCTGGTGGCGACGGGGCCGCTGACCAACGTCGCGCTGCTTCTTGAACGGCATCCTGAGGTGGCGCCGGCGCTGCGCGACCTCGTCGTGATGGGCGGCTCGCTCGTCGGGGGGAACATGTCACCGCAGGCGGAGTTCAACGTCTGGTGCGATGCCGACGCGACGGCCCAGGTGTTCGAGGTGGGGCTCAATCCCGTGTACGTGGGGCTCGACGTGACACGCCGCGCGCTGCTGACGGAGGCGGACGTGTACCAGCTGGCCGATCTGCCGGTGCTCGGGGCCGGGATCCACGGGATGTTGAAGTTCTACCTCGCCAAGCACGTCGAGTGGCACGGGCTGCACCACGTGCAGCAGCACGACTCGCTCGCGCTGGCCTGGGCGATCGATCCGACGCTGCTGAGCCTCACGCCGCGCGCCATCCGCGTGGACACGAGCGACGGCGAGGCGCGCGGAGAGACGTTCGTGGATCCCGATCCCGCTGCCACGCCGAACGCCCGCTGGGCCGACGACCTGCACGCCTCGCGCTTTCGCGAACTGCTGCTCGAGCGGCTCAGCGCGCTTGCCAACTCGCGCTAGCGGTTCTGGTTGGCACGCGTGAGCAGTGCGCGCTCCTCACGTACCTGTGGGGCGGGTTGCCGGGCGAGAGCATTGCGCACGAGTGACGTACGCCGGTAACGCGGGTTGGCGGGCGTGAGCAGTGCGTACGAATGACGTACGCCTGCAAGGCGGGCGTCAGACGTGCGCACTGGGCACGTACGCCCGAACGGGATCCACCGCCGGCGTACGTGCCCAGTGCGCACTTCCGGCGCCCGCGGCTGTCGCCGCGTACGCCGTTAGTACGCACTGTTCACGCCCGCCTACGCTGTTCGTGCGCACTGTTCACGCCCGCCTCGCACGCGACGCTCCGATCGTCAAACGCGGAAGGGCTAGACCGACGGAAAGGCGTCGCCGGCCTGCCACGGCGCGGACGGGTACTCCGCCTTGTCGCCGCGATGCTCGCCGACCGTCAGGATGCGCAGATCCTGCTCGCCGTCGTTGACGAACTGGTGCGGCCGCTCCGGCCCCTCGCGCTTGGCGAAGAAGTCACCGGGGCCGACGCGAAAGCGCTCGTCGCCAACCATCAGGATGCCGCTGCCGCTGAGGACGAGGAAGCACTCCTCCTCCTCGTGATGCCAGTGGAACTTCGTGGACCGCTCGCCGGGTCGGATGAGATCGACGTTGACGCCGATGCGTCGCAGGCCCGAGTGCTCGCCAAGGCGGGTGGAGAGGCCGAAGGTCTCGCCGCCGGGCTCATACTCGTTCTCGCCGGTCGGGGCCTCCTCGGCGCGAACCAGCCACGCCGGGCGCTGGTCGTCGCGCGTGATCAGGCGCTCCGCAGCACGCCCGCCGACCTCGCTGACCGCCCACTCGCCGGCGGGCAGCGTGCGGGTCTCGACCCAGCGCGACGCGGGCATGTCGGCGGCGACCTCGACGCAGATCGCCTCCCACTCGCCCTCGTGGTCGACGAGGAGAAACGGCGCGGAGCCGCCGGTTGTGCGCAGCAGCTCCTCCTGCGCAGCGTTGACATCGGGCCACCAGCGGGGGTGACGCTCGATGAAGGCGATGTGACGTGTGGGGCGCGCGGCCATGTCCCTGCATCGTACGTCACGGCTCGCACGGGGAGCGGCGACCGGACGCGCTCCTAGACTGCGCCCATGGTGATCCTCGGGGTCGACCCCGGCACGGCATCCACCGGCTACGGCGTGGTGACCGCAGAAGGGAGCCGGCTCAGGTCGGTCGACTACGGCTGCGTCCACACCGACGCCCACACGCCGCTCGAGGAGCGGCTCGCGGCGATCGCCCGCGCGATCGATGCGCTGATCGACGAGCACGCGCCCGCGGCGCTGGCCGTCGAGGGTGTTTACGTCGGCGGCAACCCCCGCAACGCGCTCAACATCGGGCAGGCGCGCGGGGCGGTGCTCGCGGCGGCGGGACTCCGTCACGTCCCCGTGGCCGAGTACTCGGTGTCGGAGATCAAGACCGCGGTCTGCGGGTTCGGGCGCGCAGAGAAGGCCCAGGTGCAGAAGATGGTCGGCGCAGTGCTTGGCCTGCCCAAGCCCCCGACGCCGGACCACGCGGCCGACGCGCTGGCCGCCGCGATCTGCCATGCGTCGCAGAGCCCGCTGGCCGCCTCGCTGCGCAAGGCCGGAGTGCGCGCGTGATCGCGCACGTCACCGGCACCGTCGCGAGTCGGGAGGGAGAGATCCTCGTGGTGGACGTCGGCGGCGTCGGGTATGAGTTGACGGCCACGCTCGGCGCTCTCGCGCGCAGCGAGCCCGGGGAGACGGTGACGGTGCCGACCTACCTGCACGTGCGCGAGGACGCGATGCAGCTGTTCGGCTTCGCGAGCGAGGCGGAGCGTCGCATCTTCCGCCTGCTGCTCAACGTCAATGGCGTTGGCCCGAAGCTCGCGCTCGCGATCGTCTCCGCGCAGGACCCCGAGCGGATCGAGAGCGCGGTGCTGCTCGGCGACGTCGCGCTGCTCTCGAGCGTCAGCGGCGTCGGCAAGAAGACCGCGGAGCGCATCTGTCTCGACCTCAAGGACAAGATCGCCGGGGCCGGAGCCGCCGCCCAGGGGGGTGCCGCACCCGTGGCCGCGTCGGACCCGCACCGCGAGGCGCGTGACGGCCTCGTCGCCCTCGGCTACAGCGTGATCGACGCCGAGGCGGCGCTCCAGGGCGCCGACGGCACGGCCGAGGATCGCATCAAGAGCGCGCTCGCGCAGCTCGGCGGCGGACGCTGATGGCGGACGACGCCCGCATCATCGCCGGGGAGGAGGAGCCCGAGGATCGGGAGGTCGACGGCTCCCTGCGGCCGCGGCGCCTCGGCGACTTCGTGGGGCAGGGGCACGCCGTGCGCCAGCTCGAGACGTTCGTCGCCGCCGCCCGCGGGCGAGGCGAGGCCTGCGATCACGTGCTGCTCGCCGGACCGCCCGGGCTCGCCAAGACGAGCCTCGCGTTCATCGTGGCGATCGAGATGGACAGCCGCATCCACACCATCTCGGGACCGGCGCTCGAGCGCAAGGGGGACATCGCCTCGATCCTGACCGCGCTCGAGCCCAACGACGTGCTCTTCGTCGACGAGGTCCATCGCCTGCCGCGTGCGATCGAGGAGCTGCTCTACCCCGCGATGGAAGACGGCGCGATCGACATCGTGATCGGGCAGGGACCAGGCGCGCGAACCCTGCGCCTGGATCTCGCGCCGTTCACCCTCGTCGGCGCGACGACGCGCGCCGGCTTGCTGACGACGCCGATGCGCGATCGCTTCGGCATCTCCCTGCGTCTCGAGTACTACACGCCCGATGAGCTCCTGCGCATCATCGCGCGCTCCGCGGGCATCCTCGGGCTGACGATTGACGACGACGCTGCGGGCGAGATCGCCCGACGCTCCCGCGGCACGCCACGCGTCGCCAACCGGATCCTGCGCCGCGTCCGCGACGTCGCCCAGGTGCGCGGGTGGTCCGCGGTCGACAGGGAGGGCGCGCTCGAGGCGCTCGAGCTGCTCGGCGTGGACGAGGATGGTCTCGATCGTGCCGACCGCGAGTACCTGCGCGCGATCGCGGAGCGGTTCAACGGCGGTCCTGTCGGCCTCAGCACGATCGCGGTCGCGATCGGCGAGGACGAGGGGACGCTGGAGGAGGTCTACGAGCCGTACCTGATCCAGCAGGGCCTGATTCAGCGCACGCCCCGCGGTCGGGTGCTGACCGCGCGCGGGCGCGAGCTGACCGGGATGCCGAGCGATCCCGGCATGCCCAGCCTGCTCGACTAGGGCCGCCGTCCGCGTTGCGCCCGGGTACCGTGCGGGCGTGCGCATCGACGAGCTGGACTACGACCTCCCGGAGGAGCTGATCGCGCAGACCCCCGTCGAGCCGAGGGATGCGAGCAGGCTGCTGATCGTCGACCGTTCGAACGGGAGTCTCACCGACGCGCGCTTCCGTGATCTGCCGACGCTGCTGCGACCCGATGATCTCGTCGTGCTCAACACCACGCGCGTCCGGGCGGCGCGGTTGGCCCTCACCCGTGAGACGGGCGGAGCGGCGGAGGCGCTGCTGCTTGAGCCGCGGGGTGACACGTGGCAGGCGCTGGTGCGGCCCGCGCGGAAGCTCAAGCCCGGGGCGCGCCTGGTGGGCTCGGGCATCGAGGTCGAGATCATCGAGGTCCGCGAGGCAGGGGAGGCGACGGTGCGCCTGCACGCCGACGGCTCGATCGACGCGGCCATCGAGCGAGCCGGCGTGATGCCGTTGCCGCCGTACATCCGGCAGCAGGCCCACGATCCGGAGCGGTACCAGACGGTCTTCGCCCGCGCCGTTGGATCTGCAGCGGCACCGACGGCGGGACTGCACTTCACGCCCGAGCTGCTCGCCGCCGTTCGGGCCGTGTGCCCGACGCTGGAGGTCGAACTGCAGGTGGGGCTCGATACGTTCCGACCCGTCACGGCGGACGCGCTCGAGGAGCACGCGATGCATTCGGAGGCGTACGCGGTGGATCCCGACGTTCGCGCCCGTATCGCGCAGGCCGTCGCCGACCGTCGGCGGGTCATCGCCATCGGCACCACGACCACTCGCGTCCTGGAGACGATCGCCGATCCCGCGATGCCCGACAGCGGCCGCACGTCGATCCTGCTGCAGCCCGGCGTGCCGTTTCGCACGGTCGGCGCGCTCGTGACCAACTTTCACCTCCCGCGTTCCACGCTGCTGGCCCTCGTGATGGGTCTGGCGGGGGAGTCCCTGATCCGGGAAGCGTACGCTCACGCCGTGCGCGAGGGCTACCGCTTCTACTCGTTCGGCGACGCGATGGTGATCGTGTGACGACGCCCGGCGACTTCACGGTCGACGCCACGGACGGCGCGGCTCGTGCAGGCACCCTCGACACCGCGCACGGCACCGTGCAGACGCCGATCTTCATGCCGGTCGGCACGCTCGGCACCGTCAAGGGCATCGACCCGCGCGAGCTCGCGGAGATCGGCACGCAGATTCTCCTCGGCAACACCTACCACCTGCACCTCCGTCCCGGCGAGGAGCTGATCAGCGAGCTCGGCGGCCTGCACCGGTTCATGGGCTGGGATGGGCCGATCCTCACCGATTCCGGCGGATTCCAGGTCTTCTCGCTGGCGCACACCCGAACGATCGACGACGACGGCGTGACGTTTCGCAGCGTTTACGACGGATCCGCCGTGCGCCTGCGCCCCGAGGATGCAATGCGGGTGCAGGAGCTGCTGGGCTCCGACATCGCGATGTGCTTCGACGAGGTGCCGAAGCCCGACGCGCCGCTGCCGCACCTGGCCGCCGCCGTCCAGCGCACGACGCAGTGGGCAGAGCGCTGCAAGGCGAGTCCCGCTGCACCCGGCCAGCTGCGCTTCGGCATCGTCCAGGGCGGCGTCGATGAGAGGCTGCGGGCGCGCAGCGCCGCCGACATCGTCGGCATCGGCTTCGACGGCTACGCGATCGGCGGGCTGGCCGTCGGAGAGCATCGCGATGACATGTTCCGCGTGACACGCAGCACCGCGGACCTCCTGCCGACGGATCGGCCGCGTTACTTCATGGGCATCGGCGATCCCGAGGGCATCCTGCGCGTGATCGCCGCCGGCGTCGACATGTTCGACTGCGTGCTGCCGACCCGGCTCGGACGGACCGGGGCCGCCATGACCTCCGCGGGACGCCTCAATCTTCGGAACGCCACGTTCGCCCGTGACGATCGGCCACTCGACGAGCGCTGCTCGTGCTCCACCTGCACGCGGTTCTCCCGCGCCTACATCCGGCACCTCGTGGCGCAGAAGGAGATCCTCGGCATGCGCCTGCTGTCGATTCACAACATGGCCTTCCTGCTAGCCTTGACCACGTCCGCCAGGGAGGCCATCGTCGAGCAGCGGTTCGACGCCTTCCTCGCAGATGCCCTCGAGCGACTCAAGACCGGAACCGACTGAATGCAGACCTATCTCCTGCTCTTCGTGGCCATGGCTGCGATCTTCTACCTGCTGATCCTGCGTCCGCAGCAGCGGGCCAAGAAGGCGAAGGCCGAGATGGCCAGCGCGCTTGAGGTCGGCTCGCAGATCCTCACGGTTGGCGGCATCTACGGCACCGTCGCCGCGCTGCGCGACGCCGACTTCGATCTGGAGATCGCCGATGGCGTGATCATGAAGATGGATCGTCGTTCGATCGCCTCCGTGATCCGTGACACCGAGGACGATGAGATCGACGAAGACGATGACGATGATGCGTCGGTGGAGGAGCATCACGAGGACGACGGCGCACCCGTCGACGACGCCAAGAGCTAGCGCATGCGCCGCACCACCGTCCTGATCCTCGTCGCCGTGCTGGCGCTGCTCGTGGGAACCGGCGTTCTGTCGTACCTGCGCGCGCCGGTGCTCGGCCTCGACCTGCAGGGCGGAGCCGAGGTCACGCTCGAGGCGCAGCCGCAGCAGGGGCAGACGGTCACCGACGAGCAGATGAACCAGGCGGTGCAGATCCTCCGCACCCGCGTCGACGCCCTCGGCGTCGCCGAGCCGCAGATCCAGCGCGAGCAGGGCAACCGCATCACCATCGCCGTCGCCGGCGAGAAGGACCCGGCGCGCGTGTTCGCCCTCGTCGGATCCACGGGCCAGCTGTACTTCATCGATCTCGAGGAGGGGCTCACCCAGGGCGTCTCGCGCTCGTTCGTGGCCGGTGCGGGCATCGTGCCGAAGACGTCGCTCTACGAGCTGCTCAAGGCCGTCCCCAAGAAGCTGCAGAACGGCAAGCAGAGCATCTACTACGCCTTCAAGAAGGGTGATACCGCACAGCCGCTGAATCCCAACGGCGCGGTCACCATGGATCAGCTGCTCCTCCAGCTCGGCGAGCAGTCCGTCCCGAGCGACGTCGAGGTGCTTGGCGTGCCCGCCGAGCACCTTGCCGTCAAGTGCTCGAACCAGTCACCCGCCGGCTGCCCGCCGAACATCACGCCGATCTCCACGAAGGCCAAGGAGAAGTTCTTCTGGTACATGTTCGATCTCCCGCCGGTCTCCCAGCGCCTGACCGGTGACGACCTCGACAGCGCAAAGGCCGACTTCGATCCGCAGACGGGCCAGCCCGTCGTGCTGATGAACTTCAACGATCGCGGCGCGAAGCTGTTCGGCGACATCACCAAGCAGCTCGCGGATCGTGGCCGCTCGGAGTGGAGCGCGGCCGGTGCGCAGGCCGGACAGGAGGCCGCCTACTTCCAGCGCTTCGCGATCATCCTCGACGGGCAGCTTGAGACCTATCCGACGATCGACTTCGTCCAGAACCCCGACGGCATCACGGGCGGCAGCGCCCAGATCACCGGCCTCGATTCGATGCAGGAGGCGCAGGACATCGCCCTGGTGCTCCAGTCGGGCTCGCTGCCGGTGCGGTTC
>JBPCSK010000052.1:0-2489 GCA_051007275.1 Gaiellales bacterium
GCTCGATTCCGTGAAGAGATGGATCGTCGTGCCTTTGGGGACATGGATCCCATCGATGTCGCAATCCTCGGCGGCCTCGCGCGTGACCCACGTCGTCGTTGGCCGGATGCGCATGACCTCCTCGACGGCGTTTGCCGCAAGCTCCGGCCGCTCGCGCAGCAACGCCCACTGCTCGGGATGGCGGACGAACAGGTCCATGGCCAGGCCCAGCTGGTTGCGCTTCGTGTCGATGCCGCCTTGAAACAGGAGGATCACGGTCGTGCGCATCTCGGCGTCGCTCAGGCGGTCACCGTCCTCGTTGGCGTCGACCAGCGTCTGCAGGAAGTCGTCCTTGGGGGAGGTCCGGCGCTCGCTGATCAGGCGATCGGCGTAGATCCCCATCTGCTCGAGGCCCCATTCGACCTCGTCGAGGCGCTCCTTGGCGGCGATCGACAGCGCGAGGCTCATCTTCTCCGCGTAGAGCGCGAGCTCCTCCCAGTTGCCGTCGTCGACACCGAGCAGGCGGCAGATCACGCGCGTCGCGTAGGGCTCGGAGAACTGGTGCATGAACTCGCACTGCCCGTCGACGATGAAGCCATCGATCAGCTCGTTGGCGAGCTCTTGGAACTTCGGGACGAGCCCCTCGACGTGGCGGGAGGAGAACGCGGGGTTGACGAGCTTTCGCAGTCGCACGTGCTCGGCGCCCTCCTTGTTGAGCACGATGTTCGCCCACCACGTGGCCCAGTCGCCCGTGATGCCGTTGTGCTCGGACCAGCGGGCGCTGCCCTGGATCAGACGCTTGTCGTTGACGAGTGCGTTCACCTCGGCGTAGCGCAGCACCGCAAGGCCGTAGGGCGTGCGGGCGTACGGGCCGGTCTCGCGCGCGGCGCGGACGAGCTCCGAGCGGACGGAGAACGTCGGATCGTTGACGTCGAAGAACGGCAGGTCCGGCGCATCGATGGGGGACGGTAACGTGGCCATGCGGAGAACTCTACTCCGTAGATTTCAAGAATCAAGCGCGCGCAGCGAGGCGACCCAGGTGGAGCCCGATGATCCAGTCGTACGTGGCCTCGACGTGCGCGACCATGGCGTCGCGCGCAGCGGGAGCATCGCCTTGCAGGATGGCGGCGAGGATCGGCGTGTGTCCCATCGTGGATGCGTGCACTGCCGCCGTCGATTCGGAGCCCGGCAGCGAGCCGAGAATCTCGCCGAACTCCGCCTGGATGGCGGTCTCTGCGGCAACGAGCCGCGCGCTGCCGGTCTCCTCGGCGACGGCCAGATGAAACCCGCTGTCGGCGAGGCGATAGCCGGCGAAGTCGCCGAAGGCGGATGCCTCGGCTCGCGCGGCGGCATCGGCGATGCGTTGGCGTGCGCCAGCATCGGCTCGCGCAGCAGCGAGGTACGCAGTCTCACCGGCGATCGCGCGACGCCAGTCGACGAGATCGCGAAGCTCCTCATGCGTGGGGATGCGGCGCGCCTTGCCGAGCGGCTGGGCGATGTCGTCCACGACGAAGGTGCCGGCGCCGCGACCTCTGCGGGTCTCCACGTAGCCGGCGTCGCGGAGAATCGCGAGCGCCTGCCGCAGCGTCATCGGTGCGACATCGAGGCGCTCCGCCAGCTCGACCTCCGGTGGCAGACGCTCACCCGGTTGCAACACGCCGGACCCGATCGCCTCGCCGAGGCGCCGGACGATGCGCTCGACGGCGCCCTCGACCAGAAGCGGGGCGAAGACGGTGTCGCGGGCGGTGGGGGTCGTAGACATGGAACTCCACACGGCAGAGTACTGGAGGCCGGCGGGCGGGGTGGGTGTGGCGCTGGCTGACGTACCCTGCGGGGGTGGAGTTCCGCTGCGCACTCGTCGGCCTTGCCGGCCGACCGAACGTCGGCAAGAGCACCCTCGTCAATCGGATCGTCGGTGAGCACGTCACGATCACCTCGAGCCGACCGCAGACGACGCGCCGGCGCATCGCCGGAATCGCGCATGGCGATGGCTGGCAGCTGGTTCTCGCGGATCTGCCGGGCATTCAGATTCCACGGGACGGACTGACCCGACGCATGGCCGAGAGCGTCACGGAGACGCTGTCCGATGTCGATGTCGTGCTGCTCGTGCTCGACGGGACGCAGTCGATCGGTGGCGGTGACCGTGCCAGCGCCGAGGCGGCCTACGCAGCGGGGGTCCCCGTGATCGTGGTGGTCAACAAGACCGATGGCATGGCGCCGGAGCGCATCGCGGCGGCGATGCGGGCTGCGGCTGACCTTGGTCCGTTCGCGGAACTGCACCCGGTATCGGCGAAGTCGGGCGACGGCGTGGACGCACTGGTGCGCGATCTCGTCCGGCTCGCGCCGGAGGGGCCGGCGCTGTTTCCCGAGGAGGCACGCTCCTCCGACCCCGTGCGGCTGCAGATCTCGGAGCTGATCCGCGAGCAGGCGCTGCGGCGCCTGCGGGATGAGGTGCCACACGCGCTCACCGTCGTGGTTGAGGAGTACGACCCGCCGACGCGACGGCGCGC
>JBPCSK010000053.1:0-2456 GCA_051007275.1 Gaiellales bacterium
AAACACACGCAGGACTGGCGCGCCCGCGAGGGCGCGCGCCACAGCGGGGAGGAGCAGGCATGAGCGAGCCGATTCTCCGCGCGACCGGCGTGACGATCGGGTTCCCGATCACCCGCGGCATCATCTTCCAGCGCGAGGTCGGACGCGTGCAGGCCGTCGATGGGGTGGACCTGGAGCTCAACGAGGGCGAGACGCTCGCGATCGTCGGCGAGTCGGGCTGCGGCAAGACCACGCTGGCGCGCGGGCTCGTGCGCCTGCAGGACATCGATGCGGGCTCGATCGAGTTCATGGGTGAGGACATCACCCGCCGCAAGGGGCGAGGCCTGACCGACTTCCGGCGGCAGGTCACGATGATCTTCCAGGACCCGATCGCGTCGCTCGATCCGCGCATGCGCATCGGCCAGTCCGTGCAGGAGCCGCTCGACATCCACGGCATCGGCACGCCGGGGGAGCGCAAGCGCCTGGTGCAGGAGGCGATGGAGCGCGTCGGCCTCAACCCCGAGCACTACAACCGCTTCCCGCACGAGTTCTCCGGCGGCCAGCGCCAGCGCATCGGCATCGCCCGCGCCGTGGTCCTGCAGCCGCGGGTGATCGTCTGCGACGAGCCCGTCTCGGCGCTCGTCGTGTCGGTGCAGGCGCAGATCGTGAACCTGCTGGAGGATCTCCAGCGCGATCTGGGGCTGTCGTACATCGTGATCGCGCACGACCTCGACGTGGTGCGTCGGCTCGCCGATCGGGTCAAGGTGATGTACCTCGGGCGCGTGGTCGAGGAGGGGACGGGCGAGCAGGTCTACACGGCACCGCGGCATCCGTACTCGAACGCGCTCCTGTCGGCGCGCCCGGTTGCCGATCCCGCGCGCGCTCGCGCGCAGCAGCGCATCGTGCTGCAGGGCGACGTGCCGAGCCCGCTCAACCCACCGTCCGGCTGCCGATTCCACCCGCGTTGCCCCGTCGCCCAGGCCTCCTGCGCCGCGCACGATCCGCAGCTCGAGCAGGCGGCGGACGGCCACGGCTGGGCCTGCGCGTACCCGCTGCAGCCGTGAATCGCGTCGGCCGGCAGGGCGCGGCTGCGCGTCTGGTCGGTCTGCTGCTGCTTCTCGCGCTGGTGACCGCTGCGGTTTCCGGTGCCTTCGCGGCCGCCGGTCGGACGCCGGGACAGGCGATTGCGGGCGGATGCGGGGTCGTTGGCGTCGCGATCGTCCTGCTCGGCACCGTGCTGCTTGGTCTCGCGCGGCGCTCCGAGGGGCGCGTCACGCAGGTGACGGGGCTCGGCACCCTCGCACTGAGCGTGCCGTTTCTGGTTATCGCGCTCGTGGTCTGAGCGATCGCGCGGCGCTGAGGAGCACGAGCGGCACGCACGCGGCGCAATCCAGGGCCGATCGCGATCCACGGCGGACATGACATCCGCGCGGATGTGGTGTCCGACCTGGTGCACGGTTGTCACGCCCGCCCGCTGCCACGTTCGCTAATGTGCCGACAGATGCACGGGCGCTTTGGTGCGGCCGTGCGGTATCACCTTCGAGACCATCGACCTGAGAGGGCACGAGACGCACATGGGCGAGCGCAACGTCGGCAAGATCGTGGAGATCAAGGGCGTCGTCATCGACGCCGTCTTCCCGGACTCGCTTCCCGCGATCTACGCGGCACTTCACATCCAGACCGCCACGGGCTTCGTCGTGGCCGAGGTCCAGCAGCACCTGGGCGACAACCGCGTCCGCGCGGTCGCCATGGACTCCACGGACGGTCTGGCCCGCGGTGCCGAGGTCGTCGACACCGGCAGCTCGATCAGCGTTCCGGTCGGTCCGCAGACGCTCGGCCGCATCTTCAACGTGCTCGGCGACGCCATCGACAACGGCGAGCCCGTCACCGGCGAGCGCTGGGGCATCCATCGCGAGCCGCCGAAGTTCGAGGAGCTCGACCCGAAGCCGTCCCTGCTCGAGACGGGCATCAAGGTCGTCGACCTGCTCGCGCCGTACACGAAGGGCGGCAAGATCGGCCTCTTCGGCGGTGCCGGCGTCGGCAAGACCGTGCTCATCCAGGAGCTCATCAACAACATCGCGACGCAGCACGGCGGCCTGTCCGTCTTCGCCGGCGTCGGCGAGCGCACCCGCGAGGGCAACGACCTCTGGCTCGAGATGAAGGAGTCCGGCGTCATCGCCAAGACCGCCCTCGTCTATGGCCAGATGAACGAGCCGCCGGGAGCCCGCCTGCGCGTCGCCCTGTCCGGTCTGACGATGGCGGAGTACTTCCGCGACGTCGACGGCCAGGACGTGCTCCTCTTCGTCGACAACATCTTCCGCTTCACGCAGGCCGGTTCCGAGGTGTCCGCGCTTCTCGGTCGCATGCCGAGCGCCGTGGGCTACCAGCCGACGCTGGCCACCGAGATGGGCGAGCTCCAGGAGCGCATCACCTCCACGAAGAAGGGCTCGATCACCTCGGTGCAGGCCATCTACGTG
>JBPCSK010000054.1:0-1841 GCA_051007275.1 Gaiellales bacterium
GTTGGGGTACCAGGCGTCGTCGACGACCGCGGGCGTCGCGTCGACGGCACCGCCGAAGGCCGCGGCGCACGCCTCGATCGGAGCAAAGCCGGCGGCGTCGCCGAGCCCGCGGCCACCGGCCACGAGCACGTCGGCAGCGCCGATGTCGGGACCGGAGTCCTCGGCATCCTCGTGGCCGACCAGCTGGACGGCATGCGAGTACGCCTTGAACGCGGGCGCGAAGCGCTCGACCGGCGCCGAGCCACCGTTGCCCTCCGTCGCCGCGACGCGCGCGGTCGTCGACGCCGGCTGGTACCCCTACAGCGCCCAGGTCGGGCAGACGGGCAAGACCGTCACGCCGAAGCTGTACATCGCGTGCGGCATCTCCGGTGCGATCCAGCACAAGGTCGGCATGCAGGGGTCCGGCACGATCGTCGCGATCAACAAGGACAAGAACGCGCCGATCTTCGACTATGCCGACTTCGGCATCGTCGGCGACCTCAACACGATCGTCCCGCAGCTGACCGAGCTGATCAAGGCGCGCGGGTAGACGACGGGAACACCTCGAGGTGGCTCGGTCGGCAACGACCGATTCACCTCGAGGTGATGCCGTCGCCGGTGTGGATCAATCGCGCCCGTAGCGGCGTTGAACCCCGGGGACCTCGGAACCAGGCGACGCGATGGCCTTGAGGTGAATCGGCCGTTTCCGACCGAGCCACCTCAAGGCCTTCGCGTCGTCAGTCGTGGCAAGAACAGCGAGATCGCCCCCGCCGCGAGCACCATCGCCGCCGAGGCCCAGAGGCACGCCTCGAGCCCCTGCCACTCGTAGAGCAGGCCCGACAGGATCGTCCCCGCCAGCCTGCCGCCGGCGTTGGCCATGTAGTAGAAGCCGACGCTCATCGCGACCCGGTCGCCGTCGGCGTAGTGCAGGATCAGGAACGAGTGCACGGCGGAGTTGAGGGCGAACACGATGCCGAAAGCGATCAGTCCGCCGACGAGCGTCAGCGTGGGGTCAACGTCGGCGGCCAGCGCGATCGCGATGCCGGCGGGCAGCAGCGCGAGGACGAAGGCCAGCCAGGCGGCGGTGAAGCCGGACGGCTCGCCGGTGCGACGCAGCAGCTGCGGCGCGAAGGCCTGCACGATGCCGTAGCCGATCACCCACACCGCCATGAAGGCGCCGACCTCCCAGAAGCTCCAGCCGAGCACGCTGCGCAGGAACACGGGCAGGCCGACGACGAACCACACGTCGCGCGACGCGAACAGGAAGACGCGCGCTGCGGCCAGCAGATTGACGGCGCGGTTGCGCGAGAGCATGTGGCGGAAGCGCGCCGTCGCGTCGGGGTGGCCGAGCTGTCCGTGCACGGCGACCAGGACGAGCAGCAGGCCCGCGGCGACGAGCACCGCAAGCAGCCCGAGCGCGGGCTGGAAGCCGACGAGCGTCAGCAGCGCGCCGCCGACGAAGAAGCCGAGCCCCTTGAGCGCGTTCTTCGACCCCGTCAGGACCGCGACCCAGCGGAAGAGCGTGTCGGAGGCGCCGTCGGGCACGACGAGCTTGACCGCGCTCTTCGAGCTCATCTTGGTGAGGTCCTTGGCAACGCCGCTGACCGCCTGCGACGCCATCACGTACGGCACGACGAGCCAGGGGTCGGGGGCGAGCGCCAGCATCAGCAGCGCGCCGATCTGGAGCGCCAGCCCGGCGACGAGCGTCGACTTGAGGCCGAAGCGCGCCGCCAGCCAGCCGCCGAAGAGGTTCGTGACGATGCCGAACGCCTCGTAGAACACGAACAGCGACGCCACCTCGAGCGGGCTGTACCCGAGGTCGTAGAAGTAGAACAGGACCAGGATCCGGATCGCGCCGTCGG
>JBPCSK010000055.1:0-2469 GCA_051007275.1 Gaiellales bacterium
GGTGAAACGTGGGCCGGCCATCAGCGCGAACGAGAATCGTGCGCGGCAGCTCGCCGGCGGGGATGCGGATGGTGCCGCGGCTGAGGTCGTCGATCACGACCACGCGCTCGACGGGCACCAGCGCGATGGATCCGTCACCGCCGCGTCGCGCGGCACCGGCCTCGACGAGGCGCTCTGCCGCAGTCAGATGCTCCGCCGTGCGCAGCGACTGGCGGTAGGGCGCGTGCGGCCCGGCGTCCGGCCCCTCGTCGATCGCGATGCCGAGCCACTCGAGCGTGGCCTCAATGCGCTCGGCCGCGCCGGCGGCGTGCCCGGACGGATCGGTGTCATCGATGCGCAGCACGAACGCGCCTCCCTGCTGCAGGCGCAGGAGGTGATTGGCGACGGCCACCATGGCACCGCCGACGTGGAGGTCACCCGTCGGGGCGGGTGCGAAGCGGACGCGGACGCTCATCGGGGCAGGCTCGCAGACTTCAGAGGCGGTAGACGGCAATCGGGTACTGGAGGAGGGCACGGTCGGCGGTCATCAGCGTCAGCTGCCGCCGCTGCGCCTGCGCGGCGAGCGCCCGATCGAACGGATCACCGTGCAGGCGCGGCAGACCGGAGAACGCGATTGCATCCTGCATGTCGAACGGCAGCACGCGAAACCCGGATGCCTCGGCACCTTCGACGAATGCCTCGACCGGCGGCATCGGGCGACGTGCGTCCTCCAACGCGACCTCGATGCCGGAAATCGAGCTGATGAATACGCCTTCGCTGTCGACTGCCGCGGCGACCGCCGCACGCGCGGCTTCCGTCAGCCGAGGCGAGTCAGTGAGCCACCAGATCGCCGCGTGGGTGTCGAGGAGCAGCGCCATCTCGTGTCAGCTCTCGTCGTTCGCGGCAGCGGGTTGCTCGTCGGGGAAGATCGAAGAGCCGAACATCTCCCGCAGCTCCTCCTCGCTCCACTCGAAGGCGTCGTCGGGGATGTCGTACTTGCCCTTCCACGCGCCCGGCCCTGCCCACTCGCGCTGCGCGGGAATCGGCACGATCTTCGCGATCGGCGCGCCGCCGCGGGCGAGGATGATCTCCTCGCCGGCCTCCACGCGCGCCAGCAGCTTCGACAGGTGGGTCTTGGCCTCATGGACATTCACGATGTCAGACACGGTAGCCCAGATCTTAGTCCACTTAGTCAACAAGCGCACGCGGAACGTGCCGGCTCTCGCGCGCACTACGCTGCCGGCGTGTCGATGACATCCGAGCAGCTCGCCGAACGCGTCCTCGCCTGGTACGCGGAGCATGGTCGAGAGCTGCCGTGGCGCCGCACGCGCGATCCCTACGCGATCCTCGTCAGCGAGGTGATGCTCCAGCAGACGCAGGTCGAGCGCGTGATCGAGCGCTGGACCGCCTGGCTCGAGCGCTGGCCGACTGCGGCCGACCTCGCCGCGGCCCCGCGCGCCGACGTGATCAGCGCGTGGCAGGGGCTCGGGTACAACCGCCGCGCCGTCGCGCTGCACGAGGCCGCTCAGCGCCTCGCGGTCGACGGCATCCCGCAGGACCAGGCCGGCTGGCGCGCGTTGCCGGGCGTTGGCCCGTACACGGCAGCCGCCGTCTGCGCTCTGGCGCTCGATCACGACGTCGTGCCACTTGACGTCAACGTGCAGCGCATCCTCGAGCGCGCGCTCGGCGCCGCCACGATTGAACCTCCCGCGGGCAAGGGGCATGATCTCACCCAGGCACTCTTCGACGTCGGCGCGACGCTGTGCCTGGCCCGCATTCCGCGCTGCGACCAGTGTCCGCTCGCTGCCGATTGTCCAAGCCGCGGACAACGCTACGAGCCGCAGCGCAAGCAGAGCCGCTTCGAGGGCTCGCGGCGCCAGGCGCGGGGTCGCCTGCTCGACCAGCTGCGCGCAGCGCCCGTCCCGCTCGACGACTGCGATGCCGAGATCGCCGCGTCTCTGGTCAAGGACGGCCTTGCCGAGCAGCGCGATGGGCTCCTCGCGCTGCCCTCCTGAGAGCCGGCGCCGAGCACCCGATATACGCTGTGTGGGACAGGCGTCGCCAACGCCTCTGACTTTTCACCGAGGACACGCCGTTGACCATCGTCCTGATTCTGATTGTCGTGCTGATCATCCTGATCGGCCTGTGGTTCATTCTCGCCTTCAACAGCCTCGTGCGCCTGCGCAACGAGGTTGCTCAGGGCCTCTCCTCCATCGACGTGCAGCTGAAGCGCCGTGCCGATCTCATCCCGAACCTCGTCGAAACCGTCAAGGGCTACGCGACCCATGAGACCGCCGCATTCGAGAGCGTCTCCGCTGCCCGCGCCAAGGCGCTCGGCGCCACGACGCTCGATGAGAAGGCCGCCGCCGATGGCGAGATGCAGCAGGCCGTTGGCAAGCTGTTCGCGATTGCCGAGGCCTATCCGGAGCTGCGTGCGGTCGAGGCCTTCACGCAGCTGCATACCGAGTTGTCGGACACCGAGGACAATAT
>JBPCSK010000056.1:0-2274 GCA_051007275.1 Gaiellales bacterium
CGGTGTCGGTGACGATGCCCACGTAGAGGGCCTCGGCCGTCACCGCGTCGAGGGGGAGGTCGAGCAGGCGGAGCAGTCGCAGGCAGAGGACGGTGGCACAGGCCGCGTCAGCATCGACCTCATTGATCTCGGCGAAGCGGGTGTTGTCGGCGTGGTGGTCCACGTTGACGCTCGCCGCTGCACGGGCCACGGCTGCCTCGCCGTCGGGTCCCAGACGCTGCGCCGATCCGCAGTCGAGCGCGAGCAGCAGTCGCTCGTCGAGATCGGCGGGCGGGTCGCGGACCAGGTCGTCGTAGCCGAGCCAGCTGAAGTCGGCAGGCAGTGGTGCATCGCCGGGCGCCCACAGGACGACGTCCCAGCCGCCGGAGCGCAGGGCGCGGCCGCAGCCGATCAGCGACCCCAGGGCGTCGCCATCGGGTGCCTCATGGCAGGCTACGACGATGCGCGGATGCGCGCGCAGGGCGGTGGCTGCCTCGGCGAGGCTCATGCGACGTCCTCCGGCAGCACCGGCGGATTGTCGCGCAGCAGCTGCTCGATGCGGTTGGCGCGATCGATCGACTCGTCGTGGATGAAGCGCAGCACCGGCGTGTTGCGCAGCGACAGCTCGTCGTTGACGGCGCCCTGCAGGACCGGTCGGGCCGCCTCGAGTCCCTCCAGGGCGCGCTGCTGCGCCTTGTCGTTGCCGTGCAGCTGCACGAAGACGTCGGCCACCGCCGTGTCCTTCGAGGCGCGTACCTCCACGACGGTGACGGCGCGCAGGCGCGGATCGTTGAGCCGGGCGATGCGCTCGCCGAGGACCTCGCGGAGCAGTCCGTCGATGCGGCGCCCGCGCTCCTTGCCGCCGCGCTTCATCGGCGAACCTGGACGGGGATGGCTGGATGCGCCGTGGTCATCTCCCGAAGGCTACCCGGCGCGCGGCGGGAGCCGGGCACCACGGCGCAGGCGCTCGAGCTCGCGCGGCGCCACGGGACGCCACGCGCCGGGCTCGAGGTCGCCGAGATCGATGTCGCCGAGGCGCGTCCGCAGCCCGCTGCAGGTGATGTGCTGGGCAAGGGGAAACGCCGGGTTGGCGAGGCGCTCGGCGAGCGCGGGGTCGGCAAGCAGCAGCTCGAGTCCGGCGCCGGTCTCGCCGCGGCCGAGCACGGGATGCAGGACCCCGGGGTGCACGATGGCGATTGGCTGGTTGGGACGGCGGTTGAGCACCGCACCGGTGGGTCCGGGGCCCAGTGGCTGGTGGTCGAGGAGGACGACGTCGGCGGGGCCGATCTGCACGGCGGGATCGGTGCACACGGCGCCGTTGACGGTCACCCGCGCAGTGCGCAGCAGCCCCTCGACCTCCCGACGCGTGCCAAGACCGCCGGCCGCGAGATAGCGATTGAGCCGGACCGTGCCCGACATGCGGGGCTAGGCGGACTCTTCGGCAGGCAGGTCGGTCGACATGTGACCGCCGTGCGTGACGAGCGTCGGACGGACACCGCGCTCGATCGAGTCCGCGGTGACGATGCAGCGGGCGATATCGGAGCGGCTCGGCAGCTCGAACATCACATCGGTGAGCGCGTTCTCGATGATCGACCGCAGACCGCGAGCGCCAGTCTCGCGCTCCAGCGCGCGATCGGCGATCGCCCAGCGCGCGTCGTCGTGGAACACCAGCTCGGCGTTGTCGTACTGGAAGAAGCGCTGGTACTGCTTGGTCAGCGCGTTCTTCGGCTCGACGAGGATCTGCACGAGCTGCTCGCGTCCGAGCTGGTGCACGGCGCTGATGATCGGCATGCGCCCGACGAACTCGGGAATCAGACCGAACTGGACGAGGTCCTCCGGGCGGACCTCCTGCAGCAGCTCGGCGGGCTCGCTGAACCGGTTCTCGCGCATCTCGACACCGAAGCCGACGGCGTTCTTGCCGACGCGGCGCTCGATGATGCGGTCGAGTCCGGCGAAGGCACCGCCGCAGATGAACAGGATGTTCGACGTGTCGATCGACAGGAACTCCTGGTGCGGGTGCTTGCGGCCGCCCTGCGGCGGCACGGAGGCGACCGTGCCCTCGAGGATCTTCAGCAGCGCCTGCTGGACGCCCTCACCAGAGACGTCGCGCGTGATCGACGGGTTCTCAGACTTGCGCGCGACCTTGTCGATCTCGTCGATGTAGATGATCCCCGTCTCGGCCTTCTTGATGTCGAAATCCGCGGCCTGGATCAGCTTGAGCAGGATATTCTCGACGTCCTCCCCGACGTAGCCGGCCTCGGTCAGCGCCGTGGCATCGGCGATCGCGAACGGCAC
>JBPCSK010000057.1:0-2364 GCA_051007275.1 Gaiellales bacterium
CTACCGCGCGGTCAAGCTGGCCGACAAGGGCGTGTGGCAGGAGTCGCTGTTCAAGCACATCCTCGAGAACACCCGCACGCCCACCCACAACCGCGGCGACATCGAGGCGATGATCGCAGCGTGCGAGCGCGCCAAGAATCGCTTCGCCGAGCTCGCGGGTCGCTACGGCACCGAGGCCGTGCTGGGTGCTGCCAACCACTGGATGGACTACGCCGAGCGGATGCTCCGCCAGGAGATCGCGAAGGTGCCGGACGGCGAGTACGGCCCCGAGTACGGCTGGCTCGACGACGACGGCCGCAACCGCGGCGAGAAGCTGCCGATCAAGGTCGTCGTGCGCATCGAGGGCGACAAGATGGTCGTCGACCTGACGGGCTCGAGCCCGGAGGTGCCGACCGGCTACAACTGCCCGTTCGAGGGCACGACCGTGTCGGGCATGACGTTCATCGCCCGCATGATGTTCCTCGACGAGGCGACGTTCCCGGTCTTCGTGCCGCAGAACGAGGGCATGCTCCGCCCCGTCGAGGTGATCGCGCCCGAGGGCACGATCTACAACCCGAAGTACCCGCGCGCCTGCTTCGCCCGCTTCTCGCAGGCCCAGCGCGCGGTCGACCTCGTGCTCCGCGCCCTCGCCCCGGTGATCCCCAACCAGATCACCGCCGGCAACTCGGCGCACATCCACTTCCTCTCGTACTCCGGGTACGTCGAGGAGGAGGGCGAGTACTGGGTGTACCTCGAGGTCGACGAGGGCAGCTACGGCGGTCGTCCCGATCGCGACGCGATGGACTCCGTCGACAACCTCATCGCCAACACCCGCAACAACCCGATCGAGGAGCTCGAGTGGCGCTTCCCGATGCGGACCGACCGCTACGAGCTGCGTGACGAGCCGGCGGCGGCGGGCAAGTGGCGCGGCGGCATCGGCGTCGTGCGCGTCAACACGTTCCTCACGGACACGATCGTGACGTGTGAGGGCGAGCGTCACGAGTCCGACCCGCCGTGGGGGATCTTCGGCGGCCACGAGGGCCTCAACGGCTCGATGGTCCGCAACCCCGGCCGTGCCGACCAGGAGTCCTGGTACAGCAAGGTCACCGGCTCCCAGCTGAAGGCGGGCGACAGCCTGCAGATCACCGTCCCCTCGGGCGGTGGCTACGGCGACCCGCTCGACCGCGATCCCGAGCTGGTTCGCGATGACGTGCTCGACGAGTTCACCACGCGTGACCTGGCCGAGCAGGACTACGGCGTCGTGCTCGTCGGCGAGGGCCTGACCCTCGCCGTCGACCAGGACGCAACCGACCGCCTGCGCGCGCAGAAGCGCCAGGCCTGACCCCACCCACACGACCAACCCCAGGAGGAACGACCCACCATGAGCGAACTGCAGGACATGCTCAACAAGATCTTCGCGGAGGACAGCGAGCTGTATCAGCAGCGCGGCTTCCAGCGGCGCATCGGCTTCGGCAAGCGCCCCGCGATCATCGACATCGATCTGGCGAACGCGTGGACCCGCCCGGGCCATGCCTTCACCTGCGACAACATGGACACGATCATCCCGGCGATGGAGCGCCTGCTCGACGCCGGTCGCGCCAAGAACATCCCGATCGTCCACACCACGACCGCGTACAAGAAGACGACGCGCGGCGAGTGGAGCGACATGGGCCTCTGGCACAACAAGATCCCGGTCGACGTCCTCGAGGAGGGCTCGTACGAGGCCGACATCGATGAGCGTCTGCTCAAGGACGGCGACCTCGTGATCTGCAAGAAGCGCGCCTCGGGCTTCCACGGCACGTACCTGCAGGGCTTCCTGTCTGCCCATCGCGTCGACACGGTGATCGTGACCGGCGTGACGATGGCCGGCTGCGTCCGCCACACGGTCGAGGACGCCATCGCCTACGGCTTCCGCCCGATCGTCCCCCGCGAGTGCGTCGGCGACCGCGTCGCCGGCGTCGTCGAGTGGAACCTGTTCGACATCGACGCGAAGTTCGGTGACGTCATGGGCGTCGACGAGGTGATCGCCTACCTCAACGGCATCGAGCCCTTCGACGGCAACACCGAGGGCGGTTAGCGCCCGGGCGTCAAGGTCCGGCAGCCCGCCCCCGCGGCCGGCCGTGGACGCCGCTTGCGTTCCGCGGGCAGGAGCGCGACCACATCCCCGCGAATGAGGGAGATGATTGGGTCGTCTGTGAAGCGCCTGCCCGCCCTCATCCCCGTCGCCGCGCTCCTGCTCGGCGCACTGCTGCTCGCCGGCTGCGGCGCATCCTCGCGGAAGGACAGCGAGACAGCGACCGACGCGCAGGCAGCGGAGGCAGCGGAGGCAGCGGTCGCGGTCGAGAGCACCGCCGAGCCGGTGGCCACTGATGAGGCTCCGCCCGT
>JBPCSK010000058.1:0-1818 GCA_051007275.1 Gaiellales bacterium
AAGACGGCCAATGTCTTCGATCGCAGCCCACCACCTCTGGCCCGCAAACGACACATCGACGGCGCGCCTCGCGGCGTGCAGGCCGTCCAGCCACGGGCCGGCGTCGGTGGCAGTCGACCGTTCGGTGACCTCCTCGCGCGTCAGAGGTCCCAGCAGCCGCAGCAGATCGGCGACTCCCTCGGCATCGCGGACGCGGCGATCGTCGGCGAGGTGCTGCAGTTGTCGCTCCGTGCTCGTGACGACATCGGGCTCGAGCAGTTCACGCAACTCAACCTTGCCGAGCAACTCGGCCAGCAGAGCGGTGTCGAGCGACAGTGCTGCAGCGCGACGTTCAGCTAACGGGCTGTCACCTTCGTACATGAAGGCACCCACGTAGCCGAAGAGCAGTGAGGCCGCAAACGGGGATGGTGTCGGCGTTTCCACCTCGACAAGTCGAATACGACGCTGCGCGATGCGTGCCATTAGATCGGTCAGGGCAGGTACGTCGTAGACGTCCTGGAGACACTCCCGCACCGTCTCCAGCACGATGGGGAAGTCGGGATACTTACGCGCGACGTCGAGCAGTTGCGCGGCGCGCTGCCGCTGATGCCACAGCGGTGATCGCTTACCGGGATGGCGGCGCGGGAGCAGTAATGCACGCGCGGCGCATTCGCGGAACCGGGAGGCGAACAACGCCGATCCGCCTACTTCCTCGGTGATCAGCGCCTCGATCTCTTCGGGGTCGAAGACGAACAACTCCGTACCCGGGGGCGTGTCATCGGTGTCGGGTAGCCGTACGACGATTCCGTCATCGCTGGCCGTCGGTTTCTCATCGATGCCGTAGCGCTCCAGCAGCCTTCGTGCGACGGCGAGCGCCAGCGGGCCGTGAACTTTCAGCCCGTACGGCGAATGCAGGAGGATGCGCCAGTCACCCAATTCGTCGCGGAATCGCTCCACCAGCAGCGTGACTTCACTGGGCACGACGCGGGTGGCTTCGAGCTGATCCTGGATGAGCCGCCACAGATTGTCGGTGGCGTAGGTGTCCAAACCGGCGTCGGCGCATCGCTGGTCAAAGTCGGCACGGTCCAGGCCGGCCAGTTGTCCCGTGAACGCTCCCATCGCGGCACCGAGTTCGGGTGGTCGGCCGGCGTTATCGCCCCGCCAGAACGGCAGTCGGGCTGGTTGCCCCGGTGCCGGCACGACGAGAACCCGGTCGTGGGTGATCTCGATGATCCGCCAACTCGTCGCTCCCAGCGAGATGACATCGCCGGGTCTGGACTCGTAGACCATCTCCTCGTCGAGTTCGCCCACACGCGAGGGCTTGTCGTCCTCTGTTGCCAGATAGACGGTAAACAACCCGCGGTCGGGGATAGCGCCGCCGGAGGTAACCGCCAGCCGTTGGGCGCCCGGACGCGCGATCAGGGTTCCGGTGTCGCGTTCATAGATCAGCCGCGGTCGCAACTCCGCGAAGTCGGTCGACGGATACTTCCCGGACAGCAGATCCAGCGTCGATTCGAAGGCGCTGCGGGGTAGCGTCGCGAATGGAGCGCTGCGCCGGACGGTGTCGAACCAAACGTCGGCGTTCAGCGGCTCCAAAGCGCACGCCGCTACTGTGTGTTGCGCCAGCACGTCGAGTGGGTTCGACGGAACCCGGGTGGTTTCGATCTCTCCCTGTCGCATGCGGTGCACGCTTACCGCGCATCCGATCAGGTCAGTGCGATGCTTCGGCAGTAGCACACCCTGGGATATCTCGCCTACCTGATGCCCGGCTCGTCCCACGCGCTGCAGTCCACTCGCCACCGAGGGCGGTGATTCGACCTGGATCACCAAATCCACGGC
>JBPCSK010000059.1:0-4153 GCA_051007275.1 Gaiellales bacterium
AGCCCACCACTCGACGTCGGCGAGCAGAGCTGCACGCCGCGCGCGCAGACGAGATCGATCGTATCGCTGGTCACACCCGTCGGCACCGCCCACGTCTGCACCGCGCCGGTGCGGGCGAACACGGCGTACTTGCGCCCCGCCGTGGCAACGCTCACCGTCGAGAGATCCGTCTCGGTGTACGTGATCACGACGCGGTACGAGCGCGTGGTCAGATCGGCGACGGGCGGCTGATACGTCGCACCCGTCTGCGACGGCGCAACGTCATTCCACGTCGCACCCGCATCGGTCGAGTACTGCCACTTCCGGGCCACGAACTCGCCCGCTGCGCCGGTCCACGCGCCGTCGTTGGCCAGCAGCGTGAGCGGTGTCGCGGCCGACGGCGCGATAGCACTCTCGATCGTCTGCAACGTCAGCAGCGTCGTGGCGGCATCGCCGTAGGTGACGGTCTGGCTCGTGGCAGTCACGGGGATCGACTTGCGCGAGATTGCGACGCTGCCCGCCGTGTACGAGATCAGGTAATTCGGCGACGTCGCACCCCAGCAGGAGGTCGCCGGCGTGGTGCCCGCACTCGAGCTGACGGTGTAGGCGGTCGTGCAGCGCGCAGCTGTCGTCAGGTTCGCCGAGGTTTCGGTGTTGGCGAGGCCATCGTAGGTCGCGCTGATCGTAGGCACCGGGTCACCGTAGGTCACGGCCGGGCTCGACGCCGTGATCATCAGCGGCTTCGTATTGATCGTGATCGCGCCGGCGACGTAGGTGAAGGAGTAGTCCGTCGCCGTCGCGCCCGAGCAATCCGTCGATGGCAGCGTCACCGCCGAGCTCGAGATCGTGTAGGTCGCCGAGGTACAGGTGAGCCCCGTGATCGTGACCGTCGTCTCATTCTGGCCGTTGCGCCAACCGGTGTACGACAGCGGGGTGACCGTCGGCTTGGGATCGCCGTACGTCACGACGTGGCTCGTCGCGGTCACCGTCAGCTGCTTCTTCTGCACGGTGATCGTGCCGTCGACGTACAGGAAGGAGTAGTTGAGCGCGGCGGCGCCGACGCAGGTGATGGTGCGCTCGGCCAGCGGAGCCGCGACGCTCGTCTGCACGGAGTACGGCGTCGTGCACGTCGGGTCGACTGTGAAGACGCGATAGTCCTGCCCGTTGACGAAGCCGCTGTACCCCGGCGCAGTCGATGGCGCGGCATCGCCGTACGTCACCGTCGGACTCGGCGCCGTCACCGTCAGCTGACGCTTGGCGATCGTGACCGTTCCGCCGGTGTAGGTGAACTGGTAGTTCGCCGCGGTCGCACCGGTGCACGACGTCGTCGGCGTCTGGCCGAAGGCGCTCGTCGTGATGTACGTGGTCGAGCACGACGTGCCGGAGATCACGGATGATCCCTCACCGTTCTTGTAGCCCGTGTACGACGGCGAGATGGATGGGATCGCGCTGCCATAGATGATTGACGGCACGCTCGATGCCGTCACGTTGATCGTCGCGCGCGTCACCGTGACGACCCCGTTGACGTACGCGAACGTGTAGTTACCGCCGACGGCACCGGCGCAGGATGTCGTCGCGCCCGCCGCGACGGTGCTCGTGGCCGAGTAGCTCGTCGAGCAGGTCGGCTGCGTCGAGAGCACCGTCTCGTTGTTGCCGTTGACCCAGCCGCTGAACGATGCCGTCGGAGCGGGGATCGACGAGCTGCCGTACTCGCGCGTATGGCTCGACGCAGTGATCGTGATGACTGCGGGCTGGATATTGACCTGCCCGTCGGTGTACGCGAAGTAGTAATTCGCCGCCACGGCACCAGAGCAGTACGTGCGCGGGTGCATCGCCACGGTGTCATTCGAGGTGTACACCGTCTCACAGGTCGGCTGGGTGGTGAACACCGTCGACGTCTGGCTGTTCGCCATGTTGCCGAGCGTGAAGGAGATCGTCGGCACCGTCTCGCCGTAGAAGACCGTCGGGCTCGTCGCCGTGACGACGACGCGGCGCTGGTTGACCGTGACCGTGCCCGTCACGTAGCTGAAGGAGTAGTTGGCAGCTGCGGCGTTGGTGCACGACGTCGTCGGCGGTGTGTCGGCGACATTCACCGAGGTCGTGTAGTTCGAGCCGCACGTCGTGTTGTTGACGACGCTGTTGTTCTGGCCATTGACGAAGCCGGTGTACGAGGCCGAGATCGCCGGCGGCGCGGAGCCATACGACACGGAGGCGTCGCTGGCGGTGACGACGAGGCCCTTGCGGGTTACCGTGATCGCGCCGCTGTAGTAGGTGAAGGCGTAGTTCGCGGCTGCCGCGCCGGAGCACGAGCTGACCGCGCCCGCGGCGACCGAGCTCGTCGCCGAGTAGGTGGACGTGCAGACTGGGGTCGCCGTGAGGATGCCCGGCCCCTGGCCATTGACCCAGCCGGAGTACGACGGCGTCGGTGTCGCGATCGAAGGATCGCCGTAGACCGCGGAGTCGTCCGACGCCGTCACGTTGATGTTCTTCCGCGTGATCGTGACGAGGCCGGAGACGTACGAGAACCAGTAATTGAGGGCATCGGCACCCGCACACGAGCTGACAGGGACGGTCAGGATCGAGTCGGTGTTCTGGTACGTCGACGAGCAGATCGGATTCTGCGTGAGGACGCCCGAGCCCTGGCCGTTGCGCCAGCCCGAGTAGCTCGCGGTGATGGCCGGCACGTTGGCGCCGTAGGTCACCGTCGGGCTGGAGGCGGTGACGACGATCTCCTTCTTCTGGATGTTCACGCGCCCGCCCGAGTACGAGAACGTGTAGTTGGCGGCCACGCCGCTGCTGCAGGTCGTGGGCGGCGAGTTGCCGTAATCCGTCTGCGAGGTGTACGTCGTCGAGCAGGTCGGGAGCGTCGTCATGACTGAGCCGGTCTCGTTGTTGACGAGGCCCGAGTAGGCCGGCGTGATCACCGGCACCGCATCGCCGTACGTGACCGTGGCATCCGAGGCTGTGATCGTGGCCGACTTGCGCGCAACCGTGACCGTGCCAGCCGTGTATTGAAACGAGTAGTTGTCGGCGACCGCGCCGGAGCAGCTCGTCGTCGAGCCGGCCGCGACCGTGGTCGTGGGCAGGTACGGCGTCGTGCAGGTCGGCACGGTCGTGAGCACCGTCTCGTCCTGCGTGTTGACCCAGCCTGTGTACGACGGCGTGATCGTCGGGCGCGCGTCGCCGTAGATGACGCCCGTGCTGGAGGCGGTGACGACCACGCCCTTGCGGTTGATGGTGACGGCGCCGTCGACGTACGAGAACGAGTAGTTGTCCGCGACCGCGCCGGTGCACTGGGTCACGCGATTCGTGACGGTGGCCGCCACAGGTGTGGCCGGCCCGTACATCGTGGTGCAGGTGGGCTGCGTCGTGAAGACCGCGGTGGTCTCGTAGTTCTGCAGGTTGACCACCGGGTAGACGAAGTCGACCGCCGCCGACAGCGACGTCGAGGCCGAGACCTGCCACGAGGCGGTCAAGTAGCCATTCGTCGTCGCGTTCGTGTAGCCCTGCACGTGATTGACGCCGGTCGCAGACAGCGCCGCGTACGACGACCCACCGCCGCCACCGTTGTAGTAGCCACCACCGCCGCCGTAGTAGCCACCGCCACCACCGCCGCCGCCGGAGCCGCAGGCTGCACCTCCTGTGCCGAGTCCGCCCGAGCTGCCGCACACGCCATACGCATACGCGCCGACGCTGCCGCCGCTCGCCTGCGTGCCGCCGCCACCGGCGTAGTACGACGCGTCGGGCGCGTACCTCGCGCCGCCGGCGAGCGCGACGAGTCCACCGCCGGCGCCACCGAAATTGCCATACGGCGTGCCTTGCCCCAGCGAATCGCCACCATCACCGCCACCGCCGCCAGCGACGAACACGCGGTTGGCGATCGCGGCGCCGTTCTGGCGAACGTCCGTCGCACCACCGCCGCCGGCACCCTGGCCATACCCGCGCCCGCCGCCATTCCACCCGCCGGAGGCGGAGCCAGCATAGGTGCCGCCGACCTCGACGTACATCGTGCTCGCCGCAGTGACGGCAAGCGTGCCCTGCACGCGACCGCCGAGCCCACCGGTGCTGTAGCCGAGCGTGGCGCCGCGTGCGCCTACGAGGTCGAACGTCGCGCTGGTGACGCCCGTGCTGGAGGCGGTGACGACCACGCCCTTGCGGTTGATGGTGACGGCGC
>JBPCSK010000060.1:0-1749 GCA_051007275.1 Gaiellales bacterium
ACGCACGTGGCGCTGATCGGCAGCGGCCACCGGGGCAGCCGCGAATCAAGCAGGCGACGCACGGCGACGAACCCGACGGCCAGCAGCGCGAGGCTGCAGGGCGTGGCGAGGATGAGATACGTGGCGCCGACGCGCTGGTAGGCGAAGAGCACCGCAAGCGCCGACGGCATCGCCACGGCGAGCCACGTTGGGGCGGCAATCCGCGTGACTGCCAGGCGCCCGACCACCCGCGCCGCGATCCGTTTGGGCACGGCGCGCCCGAGCGCCACCGGGACGAGCTCGTCCTCCATCATCAGCCGGTGGCTCAACGGGCGCACCTCCCGCTCGACGATGCCTCGCAGCTCCTCCACCTCAGCGAGGACGCGCGCCTGCTCGGGCCCGGCACCAAGCCGTGAGACGATCGCGTCGAGCGTCTGCCGCAGCGGGGCAAGCAACACGCTGTCGGCCTGAGCGCGTTCGGTAACGAAGGCGCGATCGCGCTCGACCGACGCTGCCAGCTCAACGAGCCGACCCTCGAGCTCGGCAAGCCGGAACGCATGGCGGCGGACATCGTCGACCAGCACCGCGACGACTGCGAGCCAGACGACCGCAGCCAGGGCGCGTCCAGCGACGAGGGCAAGCGGCTCCGAGACGGTGAGCCCAAGACCCGTGCGAGCAGCGACGACACCAATGCCTTGCGCAGCGCCGGCGCACGCGTACGCGGTCAGTGCGAGCCACGGACGGGCCGCCCTCGGCCGGGACGGGAGGACGGCCAGCCGAGCCAGTGCCAGCACGACCATCCCACCCACGAGGCCGGCGGCGGCCACCAGCAGGCGCTCGCCCGCGGCGCCCGCGGCTGCCGCTGGCGAGGCTACGAGCAACGCGGCACCGCCGATGATGGCACCGGTCAGCAGGAACGACCAGCGCGTGATGGCGGCCGGTCCGCCGATGCGCGAAAACTCGCTCACGCGTCGTCAGCAGGCAATCCGAAGGCCTCGATATAGGCGCGCGCGGCGAGCACGCGAACGCTGCCGTCGGTGGCGTCGAGACCGAGCCGGGCATACGTGCGGTGCACCAGTCGCTCGACAGCTCGCACGGTGGTGTCTCGCTCCCGGGCGATCCGCTCGTTCGAGAACCCGAGGGCGATCATGCGCAGGTTCTCGATCTGCGTCGCCGACAGATTCGAGATCTGCAGGCCGCCAGCGACATCGGCGGGAAGCAGCGCCGGTGGCACCCGATCGTCCACGACGGAGGCGATGGCATCGAGAATAACCGAGGCCGATTGGATGCGCCCCTTATGCACGAACGCCGCCGACGGCGGCAGCGGGCTGCCGGACATGGCCGCGTCGGGATTCGGATACTGCGACACGATCACGATGCCGAGGTAGGGCGCCCGGGCGTGTAACGCGAATGCGAGCTGAACCCCATTCGGTGGGGCATCCAGCTGGATGTCGGTCACCAGCAGGTCGGGATCGAATGCGTCAAACCCGCGCAGCGCCTCGCGAGACGTGGCGCACTCCAGCACCTCGAATCCGTGTGCCTGCAGCGTCTCGACCAGCAGCGTCCGTGTGAATGCATCGTCCTCGACGACCATCACACGACGCGTCTCCGGCACTGCCAACCGCGCGTCCGCATCGCCGCTCGCGGGGGCGCGGCCCTGGTCGAATCCCTGCGCATCGGGCAACGAGAGCACTCCTATCTGCGACCCGCGCGACATTCGCACGCAACTGCAAGGAAGAGTCGCACAATGACCATGCGCGAGCATGGCGA
>JBPCSK010000061.1:0-1754 GCA_051007275.1 Gaiellales bacterium
CCATTGGCGCTGCCGATTGCCGACTGCACCTCCGCCTCTGCAACGGGCCACGGAAGATTGATCGGATTGGCCTTGCCGCCCACGATCGGTGCGGCGATGCCGATCGCCGCCGCGGCCACGGGACCGGGGTGATCGCTCAGGTACTGCCGCACCAGCGCCTCGAGCGAGGCGGAGCCGGGGACGCCGTACGTCTGCTCCTGCTCGAGCACCACGGCGCCGGGGCCGGGGATCACGCGCGCGAAGCGGGCGTGGGTGCCGCCGATGTCGCCTGCCAGAACCGCGTGCGGGGTCATCCGATAATCGCGACGCGGTCGAGCGACTTGAGCGCGTCCTCGTACCCGAGCGGCGCGGAGTAGACGGTGTCGAGCGCCTCGCCGAGCATGCCCGCGCTGCAGGCCGATCCGCTCCCCGGCGGAATCGCGATGCCGGCGATCGTGACGGCCTCGACGGGCTCCGTGCCCGCGCCGGGGCGCAGCGTCACGTTGACGTCGGCCCGCACGGCGATCCAGGCGGCGAGCAGCATGGCGGCGGGGGAGTGCACGTTGCCGACGACATCGCCCGAAGGGGCGAAGGCGAGCGTGCCCTGCGCCTGCTCGGTCGAGAACGCCGCGCTGATGCGACGGCGCCATTCGCCCGTGCGCAGCCACGCGAGGTCGCGCGAGGGGTGCTCCAGCGCCGTCGTGTGGGCGAAGCCGATGGCCCGCGCCGGGTCGGGATCACGCTCGCTGTCGAAGACCGTGACGTGCGCCGTGATGGCGAGCGCGGCTTCGATCTTGCCGTGGTCGTAGCCGGGCAGCCACGCGACCGTCGGCAGGCCGCGGGCGAGCAGCGGTGCGACCAGCGACGTGGCGTGCTCCAGGCGGCTCCTGTTCGCGGTGATGACGATGTCCTCGACGATCACCTGCATGCCGCCTTCGCCGAGCTCGATCAGGCGGACGCGGACATCGGCATCGAGCCGGTCGGGCCCGTGCTCGACGAGGCGGATCATGCGGGCGGGATGGAGCGCCGTCTCCTGCATGCTCGCCTTGTGCGCGTTGGTCTTGTGCGGGTCGGGCGCGACGATCAGGTTCATCGTGCGCAGCGACACGTGGTCGCCGCCGAGGTGGTCGGCCTCACGCAGGAGCTTGGCGAGGGCGTCCGCGACGACGTCGGTCGACGTCCCCTCGGCGTGCCAGTGCAGCCCCTTCGTCCCGAGCTCCTTGACCGCGGTCGCAACGCGTGTCATAGCCGCCGCCACTTTCGGCCGTCGGCGCGGATCAGCTCGTCGGCGGACGGCGGACCGGGAGTCCCGGCGACGTACGGCTCAAGCGGCACCTCGTTCTTCTGCCACGAGTCGATCACCGGATCGACGATGCGCCAGGCCTGCTCCACCTCGTCGGCGCGCGTGAACAGCGTGGCGTCGCCGCGCAGCGCGTCGAGGATCAGGCGCTCGTACGCCTCGGGCGTGTCGCGCGTGAAGGTCTCGCCGTAGAGGAAGTCCATGCGCACCGGGCGCAGCTCCTGAGCGACGCCCGGCGCCTTCGCCTCGATCCGCAGCGAGGCGCCCTCGTTCGGCTGGATCGAGAGCGTCAGCAGGTTCGGGCGGATGCTCTTCGACACCTTCGCGTCGGCGAACGGCTTGTGCGGCACGGGGCGGAAGGCGATCGTGATCTCCGTCGAGCGCCGCGGCATGCGCTTGCCGGCGCGGATGTAGAACGGCGTTCCCGCCCAGCGCCAGTTGTTCACCTCCAGCTTGAGCGCCGCGAAGGTATCGG
>JBPCSK010000062.1:0-1138 GCA_051007275.1 Gaiellales bacterium
AACTGGATCGAGAAGCACAAGGACTCGCCGGTCAAGCTCCAGCACAGCGACGAGAAGGGCCGTCGCGTGTCGGGCAAGGTCCAGCTGTTCGACGGCAAGACGGGCGAGCCGTACGACGGCCGCATCACCGTGGGCTACATGTACATGCTCAAGCTGCTCCACCTGGTGGACGACAAGATCCACGCCCGCTCGACCGGTCCGTACTCCCTCGTCACCCAGCAGCCGCTGGGCGGCAAGGCGCAGTTCGGCGGCCAGCGCTTCGGCGAGATGGAGGTCTGGGCGCTCGAGGCGTACGGCGCCGCGCACACCCTCCAGGAGATGCTCACGATCAAGTCCGACGACACGGTCGGCCGCGTCAAGGCGTACGAGGCCATCGTCAAGGGCGAGAACATCCCCGAGCCGAGCGTGCCGGAGAGCTTCAAGGTGCTCCTCAAGGAGATGCAGTCGCTCGCCCTCGACGTGCGCCCGATGCGCGACGACGGCCGCGACGTGCTCGTCTCCGAGGAGGACGACGAGCTGATCCGCGCAGCCGAGGAGCTCGGCGTCGACCTGTCCGCGGACCGTGTCCGCGGCGAGGGCGATGCCGACGTGGACGCGGCCGACGTGATGGAGGACGACACCGACGAGGCCGCGGCAGACGCCACGCTCGACTCGGAGGTCGACCTCGAGGCCGAGGCCGGCGATGCTGATGACGAGGACGCACTGGCGCTCGGCGCCGGTGAGCCCGCTGACGAGGAGGGGGAGCTGTAGGGCGCCCCGGCGACCAACGGCATCCCACTCGATAAGGAGATACAGACATGATCGACGTCAGCGATTTCGACTACATCAAGATCGGCCTCGCCTCGACCAAGGACATCCAGTCCTGGTCGAGCGGTGAGGTGACCAAGCCCGAGACGATCAACTACCGCACGCTCAAGCCGGAGAAGGACGGTCTCTTCTGCGAGCGCATCTTCGGTCCCACGCGGGACTGGGAGTGCTACTGCGGCAAGTACAAGCGCGTCCGCTACAAGGGCATCATCTGCGAGCGCTGCGGCGTCGAGGTGACGCGCCAGAAGGTGCGCCGCGAGCGCATGGGTCACATCGACCTGGCCGCGCCCGTCTCGCACATCTGGTTCTTCAAGGGCGTCCCGAGCCGCAT
>JBPCSK010000063.1:0-2369 GCA_051007275.1 Gaiellales bacterium
CTCCGGTCGCGTGTGCACGTTCGACATCCTCCTCTTCAACAAGACCACGCAGGCCGTCTACAGCGACACGATCGTGATGATCACCTTCACGAACGGCAACGACACCTACATCCCGAACCTTCAGCCGGCCACGATGCCACTCTGCCCGTCGAACTTCAACCCCTGCATGCTCACGGGCCAGTGCAGCCTGTCGACGTCGAAGACGGGAACGTTGTCGCTGTGCACCAGCGCGGACGGTTCCGCTTGCACGCCGCCGCCGACGAACAACACGTACTCCTACAACCAGAACGTGTACTTCCAGACGGCGATCCCGAACGCGACGTAGTCGCGCCGTTCAGCCGACGATCGACGCCTCGAGGCGCGCCCGCAGGTCGTCGGGCAGCCGCTTCGATTCCGTGTGCTCGACGTTCGTGTGCACGAGCACGCCGCGCGCGCTGGCGCAGAGGCGCCCGTCGCTCGACGCGTGCACCGTCTCGCGCAGCGTGATCGACGAGCCGCCGACGCTCTCGACCTCGACCTGCACGACGGCGTCGCCGTCCTCTTGGGTGAGCGCCGAGATGAAGTCGATCGAGACGTGCCGCACGACGAACTCGGTCAGTTGCGTGATGCCGGTCCCGAGCGCGTTGGCGAGCCAGGCGTCGCGCCCCTCCTCGAGGTAGTTGAGGTACACCGCGTTGTTGACGTGGTTGAAGCCGTCGAGGTCGCGCCAGCGGATGGGCACGGTCTTGCGGCCGGGTTCGATCGGCGTCGTCATAGCTGGAATTCTCCCCGGGCGACCACCCGGCACGACCCTCCGACGACCGGCGGCGCGCCTTCGGCGACGTCGACCTCGATGTACGACGGGCGCTGCACCTCGACGCCCTGGAGCATCGTCACGCGGCCTGGATCGACCACGCCGCTCTGCAGCAGGTGGATGCCGAGCACGCCGGCGGCTGAGCCGGTCGCCGGGTCCTCCCAGATGCCGTCGATCGGTGAGAACATGCGCGTGCGCACCACGCCATCGACCGGTGGCGCCCACAGGTAGATCGTGCGCACGTCGTACGCCATGAGCGCGGCCCAATCGGGCTTTGCGGTGGCGACGTCGGCGACGGGGCAGAGCAGGTGCGAGAGGCCGTTGGCGCCGATCACGGGGTCGCCCACGAGCGGCGCGCCGATCGCCGCAGCGAGCGCCTCGGGATCGACGTCGGCGGGGCCGATCAGCGGATCGGGCTGGCGCATCCGCGCTCCCACGAGCGTGCCGCCCTCGCGCTCGATCGCGACGGGGATCAGCCCCATGCCGGTCTCGAAGCCCACGTCCGAGATCGGCGTGGCGCGCGCGATCACCCAGGCCGAGCCGATGATCGGGTGGCCGGCAAATGGCAGCTCGCTCGTCGGCGTGAAGATGCGCAGGCGGGCGGTGCCGCCCTCGGTGGCGCGCTGGAGGAAGGTGGTCTCCGACAGATTGGTCTCGCGCGCGAGCGCCTGCATCGTGGCGTCGTCGAGGCCGTCAGCGCCAGTGAAGACCGCCAGCGGATTGCCCTCGAGCGCGGTGGCGGTGAAGACATCGACGAGCACGTAGCGGAGGGTGCGCACGACGGCACGATACCGGGCGTTGAAGAAGCGGCAAGCACAGCCTGCACCGCCGCGGGCCACACGAATTTCTAGGGGCGCCTAGAATAGTGGCGTGGTACCACCGAACTTCAACGCCGACGATGCGGAGGAGACCGCGGCCGTCGCCCTGCCGGGCGAGGCTCGCGTGCTGGCTGCGGCGACCGCGTCGCTGACGGGCGATCGCCGTGGCGTCGCGAAGCTGTGGCCGTTTCTCGGCCCGGCCTTCGTCGCCGCGATTGCCTACGTCGACCCCGGCAACTTCGCGACGAACATCGCGGCCGGCGCGGGGTACGGCTACCTGCTCCTGTGGGTGATCCTCGTCGCGAACCTGATGGGCATGCTGATCCAGTCGATGAGTGCGGGGCTCGGCATCGCGACGGGCATGTCGCTGCCCGAGGTGTGTCGCGTGCGCCACCGCAAGCCCATCGTGATCGCTCTGTGGCTGGTCGCCGAGGTCGTCGCCATGGCCACCGACCTCGCGGAGTTCATCGGCGCCGCGATCGCGCTCAACCTCCTGTTCGGGCTGCCGCTGCTGCCCGCCGCGCTCGTCACGGCGGTCGGCTCATACGGGATCCTCTGGCTGCAGACCAGCCGCGGCTTCCGCCACATGGAGGCGGTCATCACGGGGCTGCTAGGCATCATCATCGTCGGATTCCTGGTGCAGGTGATCCTGGCCGGACCGAGTGGGGTGGACGTGGCCGAGGGACTCTTCATCCCCGGCTTCGACGGCAAGGAGAGCGTGCTTCTCGCGGCCGGCATCCTCGGCGCGACGGTCATGC
>JBPCSK010000064.1:0-8472 GCA_051007275.1 Gaiellales bacterium
GTGCGGCTTGCCGTGCTCGAACGACACGCCGGACTGGTCGGCGCGATCGATGGCCGCGAGCACGGTGGCGGTCGAGAGCAACGTCTTCGACGGGATTGCGTCGGTCAGCGTGCAGGACCCACCGAGGCCCCGATCCTCGATCAGGGTCACCTCGGCGCCGAGGGCGGCGGCGGCGGAGGCGGCGGCATAGCCAGCGGGACCACCACCGAGGATCACGTAGCGCATGCGCGTAGCCTACCGCGCCCGGGTGCCAGCGGCTCGCGCTTCACCAAACGGGAGCCCGGATGGCGGAGCTTGGGGGACATGTGGCACATGTGCTACGTTCAGGTCATGGCCACGCGCATCCCGCTCCGCGAGCTCAAGAACCAGTGCTCGTCGATCGTGCGCCGCGCGGAGGAGGGGGAGAGCTTCGAGGTGACCGTCGATGGTCGCCTGTGTGCCGTGCTGTCGCCGGCCCATCCGCCGGGCCCGCGGACGTTCGTGCCCGTTGCCGAGGTGCTGTCGCTGATGGAGGACATCGAGCGCCTGGGGCCCTTGGGTGATATTCGGGAAGAGATGGCGGCGGGGCTCGACGACACCTTCGAGGATCCGTTCGCTCGCTACGCCGGCTGGATGGATGCATGACCACGGCGGTGCTCGACACGTCGGTGCTGGTCGGTCCGCGCGAGCACCTCGCGGCGGTGATCGGTCACTTCGAGGATTGTGCGATCTCCGTGGCCACGGTTGGTGAGCTGGAGCACGGGCTGCTCGCGGCAGGATCCGACTGGGAGCTGCGGTTCCGGCGCGAGCTCCTGTATCGAAGCGTGTGCAAGACATTTCGCGTTCTGCCGATCGACAGCGCCACGGCGCGCGAGTACGCGAAGCTGTGCTTCATGGTCGGGCGCGCCGGGCGCTCGCATCGCAGCCGCGTTGCAGATCTCCTGATCGCGGCCACCGCCGCCGCGCGGGCGTATCCGCTCATCACCGCCAACGCCGCCGACCTGCGCGGTGGTGAGGCGCTGGTCGAGATCATCGCCGTCGGGCCGTCCTGAGGTGCGGGGGGATCAACCACACCGTATGACGCGATTTACAACTTCCCATAATCATGATTATCAGGCGTAGTCGAATCAGGGTCGCGGCGGGAGGGCGCGCGGGTCGCCGAACGTCCTGGCGACTGCACCGCTAGGATGCGCGCATGGGCAGTCTCTCCCCGTGGCACATCGCACTGGTCGTCGTGATCGGCTTCCTGATCTTCGGCGTCGGCGGCAGCAAGAAGCTGTTCCGCAAGGGCGCGGATCGCGTCAAGGACACGGGCACGGGCATCAAGGGTGCCGCGCAGGAGCTGCAGGCGAGCATGGCCGAGGAGGCCAACACCGACTCCGCGATCTACCAGGCGACGGTTGCGGGCAAGGAGAAGGCGCAGGCCGTCGGGACGAGCGCGCTCGAGGCCGCCAAGGAGGCCCGCGACGGCGTGGCTGGCCTGGCCGATGATGCGAAGTCCTCCGCTGGTGGCGCCGAGCCGCAGACCGCCGTCGGCCGCGCGACGCGCGCCGTCACCGATTCCGCTCGGGACATCCGTGAGGGCGTCACCAACGACGAGCACGAGCCGCAGTCCACGCTCGGCAAGGCGGCCAAGACCGCCGGCGACGCCGCCAAGGCGCGCGTCGACATGCTCGGCGACACGGCCAACGCCTTCAAGGAAGGCGTCGAGGGGCAGCCCGCACCGGCGGCCGACGCCGCGCTGCCGGCGCCCGACGCGGCAACGCCCGCCGCCGATCCCGCAGCACCGCCCGCCGACCAGGCGTAGATCGTGGACGCCGAGGTCGCTCAGGACCGCAAGGCGCTCTTCGAGATAGCGATGGTGCTCGCGCTCGCGGTCGGCGCCATCGCCGGTGCGATCCTCATCGCCACCTCCCTCCCGCTCCTCACGATCGCCGTCGGCGCCGCGGTGCTGTTCGCCGTCGGCTTCGTCGTGATCGCGCTGCTCGTCTGAGCGCGGGTCAGGCGCCGAAGCCGACGTGCTGTCCGAAGCCCGTCAGCGGGCTCTGCGGCAGACCGGCCTCTGCCGTCAGCGCGTTGTACGCCCCCGGGGCGACGTCGTTCGGTCCCTGCGGATAGAACAGCGCGGCCAGCTCCTGGATCTGCCGACGGCCGACCGCGAGCTCGAACTGCCCTCCGCCGTAGAGGCGGATGCCGTGCTGCTCGCAATGCTCGATCGCCTCGAGCAGTCGCGCGAGCGTCCCGAAGCGCGATGGCTTGATGTTCATCCAGCCGGTCTGCGGCAGGTGCAGGATGTCCGCCAGCGCGTGCACGGGTGCGTCGAACGCCACTCGCCCCAGCTGGCCGGCGAGCAGCGCCAGCGCCTGGTCGTCGATCGGCGGATCCTCGATCACGACGTCGGGCATGCCGGTGAGCACGAGCTCGAGCTGGTGTCGCGCCGCCTCGGGAGACAGGCCCCACGCGTCGCCGTAGTGCGCCTTGATATCCACGACGCGGACGCGGTCCAGGCGCTCGAGATCGGCGATGTGCTCGGCGGTCCAGTCCTCCCCCGCGTCGAGCTTGAATTCGATCGCGGGGTCGACGGCGAGCCAGGCGGCCGGTCCGAGACCCGACGAGACGCAGAAACGAACGGGTGCGGGTTCGCGCCCGAGCAGCGCGCCCAGCGTCGTTCCGGCCTGGCGCAGGCCCAGGTCCAGCAGCGCCGACTCGTACGCCCAGCGACGGTAGTCCCGGGAGGCGTGGTTCGCCGGCTCGGCGGCGAACAGCTCGACGTCGTCGAGTCGGGCGCTCCACTCCGCGAACGTGGCGGTGCCCGTTAGCGAGAACGGCGCGGTGGCGCGATGCTCATGCTGCGTCTCCGCCTCGTAGGCAACGTCCTCGCCGCGACCGACCTGCCCGGCCCCGGACAGCGCGACCACCGTCGTCAGACGCTCGAACCTCGGCGTGGCGAACGACAGCGGCTCCAGCGCGCAGCGGTCCACCTGCACCTTGAGGTCGCGGAGCGCCGACGGCAGGTGCGCCACGGCGGCCTCGCCCCTACGAGATGTTGAGGGAGATGACGGAGTGCCCGACGAAGATGCCGAGGATCGAGCCGATCAGCCAGCCGAGGACGGCGATGATCAGGCCGATCTTGCCGATGCGGTCGCGCGTGCCGGCCATCGACAGGCCGAGGATGGCGCAGCCGATCGCCACGAAGCCGATGATCATCGGCGCGAACCAGAGCGACAGCACGCCCAGCCCGCACGCCAGACCCGACAGGAGCGCGGATGCCGACTGCGTGCCGGTATCGCGATCCTCGAGCTTCCGCTCTGCGTAGTCGAGCTGGGTCATCGGATTGGCGAGGGTCTCGTTGTCAGCGCTCATCGGGGGCAGTGCTCCTCCAGCAGGATCGCGCCATGAACTGGCGTGTCGGGAGCATACCGCGTCCGGTGCTGCGCGCCACTCCGATCCGCGGTCGTTACCTCGTGGCGATACATACGATGTTGCGGCGCGTCCGAATGTGGCGATAGGATGCCGACGTGTTGCGCTCTTCCATCGTGCCCGCGCGAAAGGCGATCATCCGGTGAAGTCCCTGAACGTCCTCTCTCTCGCGATCCTCGGCACCATCGTGGGTGCGGTCATCGGCGTTCTGCTCGTCGTCCTGCGCACGCTGCCCGCTGAGGCTTCCAAGCAGGCGGCTGGCGTCGACAACCTGTACGCGGCGTTCCTCTTCTTCTCCGGCATCATCTTCGGCATCGTCGTGCTGATCCTGCTCGTTGCCGTGTTCCGCTACCGCGCCCGTCCCAACGACACGCGTGATGGCTCGAACTTGCACGGCATCACGTGGTTGGAGGTGGTCTGGACGGTGATTCCCTTCGTCCTGGTGCTCGCCGTCGCCTTCTTCAGCTGGAACCTGCTGAACGACAACAACGTCAGCGGCGCGGCGGAGAAGAGCGGACAGCGCATCCACATCACGGCCTACCAGTTTGGGTGGAAGTACACCTACCTCAACGACGGGATCGGCATTAAGGACAGCCCCGATCTCGTCGTGCCCGTCGATGTGCCGATCGCCTTCGACATCACGACGATGGACGTCATGCACTCGTTCTGGGTGCCCGCCTGGCGCATGCAGATGGGCGCCACGCCCGCGCAGACCAACTACGCGTCGGCCACGCCATCGAAGATCGGCGAATACGACATCGTGTGCGCATTCCTGTGCGGTGTCGGCCATACGCAGATGAACAGCGCCGTCGAGGGCGGGCTGGTGACGAAGGTCAAGGTCGTCTCGCAGGCCGACTTCGACAAGTGGGTTGCTGAAACCAAGGCAGAGGCGGCGAACGCATGATCGCCTCGCGCACTCTGATTGCTCCGACCCTGGGAGGGTTTGTCCGATGACCGCCGTTCTGCGTCCCACGCTCGCGCGCTGCCTCTGGACGACGCCGCTGTTCGCCGCGCTGGCGGTCTTCGTCACGTTCGCCGTGCGCTCGATTCTCGACATGGACCCGGTCATGCAGGAGAACACCTTCCTGACCGTCGCGTACATCTTTGGCGGCGTCGGCTTCATCGTCGGCATCGGCGGCATGGACTACTGGTGGACCTGGATCACCGGCGGCCAGCTCGATCCCAACGACCACTCCCAGCACGGCGCGAAGTCGTGGCGCGACTACTTCAAGTTCAACACCGATCACAAGGTGATCGGGATCCAGTACATCGTCTTCACGTTCATCATGTACCTGGTCGGCGGCATGTTCGCCGAGGTGTTCCGCGCCGAGCTCGCGAAGCCCGGCATGCAGTCCATCAGCAACGGCCAGTACAACGAGCTGATCTCGTCGCACGGCACGATCATGATCTTCACGTTCATGGTTCCCATTTTCGCCGGCATCGGCAACTACGTGATCCCTCTGATGATCGGCGCCGACGACATGGCGTTCCCACGCCTCAACGCCGTCTCGTTCTGGCTGCTGCCGCTGGCCGGGATGATCCTGCTTTCGGCCTGGGCCTACGGGTCGTACAACACCGGCTGGACGGCCTACCCCACGCTGCAGGACCAGAGCCCCTTCGGGCAGACGCTCTTCCAGATCGGCGTCATCATCGCCGGCAGTTCGTCGATCGCCACCGCGGTCAACTTCCTGGTCACGATCGTCGCGATGCGCGCTCCGGGCATGACGCTCTTCCGCATGCCGCTGCTGTGCTGGGCGAACCTCGCCACCTCGGCGCTCGTGGTCGCGGCGACGCCGTTCGTCGCGGGCGCGATGTTCATGGCCATGTTCGACCGTGAGATGGGCACGCACTTCTTCACCACGGATGGTGGTGGCACGGCCTTGGCGTACCAGCACATCTTCTGGTTCTACTCGCACCCAGCCGTGTACATCATGGTCCTGCCTGGCTTCGGCATCATCTCCGAGGTCATCGCCACCCATGCCCGCAAGCCGGTCTTCGTCTACCGCGCCGTGGCGTTCTCGTCGGCTGGCATCGCCGTGCTCGGCTTCTCGGTGTGGGCCCACCACATGTTCGCATCCGGCATGCAGTCCTGGCTGCGTGTGCCGATCATGTTCGCCACGCTGCTGATCGCGGTGCCGACCGGCATCAAGATCTTCTCGTGGGTGGGCACCCTATGGGGTGGCGTGGTCCGTCTGACGACCGCCAACCTGTTCGCGATCGGCTTCATCGTCGCATTCGTGATCGGCGGTCTTTCCGGCGTCATGCTCGCGTCGGTACCGTTTGACCTCTCGATCACGAACTCGTACTTCATCGTCGCCCACTTCCACTACGTGCTGTTCGGTGGCTCCGTCCTGACCGTCTTCGCCGGCCTGTACCACTGGTTCCCCAAGGTGACGGGTCGCATGTACGACGAGAAGCTCGGCAAGTGGCACTTCTGGCTCACGTTCATCGCGCTTAACGGCACGTTCTTCCCCATGCACTACCAGGGACTCGAGGGCATGCCGCGCCGCGTCGCCGACTACGCGCCGCAGTTCGAGTGGAGCAACACCGTGATCTCGATCTCGGCATTCGTGCTCGGGGCCAGCACGCTGATCTTCGTCTACAACATGATCCACTCGGCGCGGCACGGGAAGCCCGCCGGTGCCAATCCGTGGGGCAGCCTCACGCTCGAGTGGCTGGTCTCCTCGCCCCCGCCGGTGTTCAACTTCCCGACCACGCCGCGCGTTATCGGCGGCCCGTACCGCTACGGCGAGGAGGGCGTCAAGCACGCCATCTTCCCGGATGAGCAGCCCGTCGAGACCGAGAAGGTCGGCGCATAGCGCCGGGGATAAAGAGGAGCACCGACATGGCCGCCGCCGATATCACCGCACCCAAGGTCCAGCCCTACCGGACCAACCTCAACGTCTGCCTGATGGGGCTGATCGTCTTCCTCGTCTCGGAACTCGCGCTGTTTGGCGCGTTCTTCATGTACTACGCAAACCTGCGCCTCGCGCGCGGGGTGCCGTGGCCCGGCGACTTCGACATCCCGTTCGAGAGCACGTCGATCAACACCCTGATCCTCGTGGTCTCCTCGTTCACCTGCGAGTTCGCCCTGCTGTCGCTCGACAAGAAGGGCAAGGGCGGCGCGGTGTTCGCGTGGCTGTTCGCGACCTTCGTCCTCGGCGCGATCTTCCTCGGGCTGCAGGTCCACGAGTACATGACGGTGGGCTTCACGCCCCAGACCACGTCGGTCGGCGCGATCTTCTTCTGCCTGACCGGTCTGCATGGCCTGCATGTCTTCGTCGGCCTCCTGCTCCTCGTGCTGGGCATGGTGCGCGCGATTCGCGGACGCTGGACCAAGGACAGCCACGTTGGCCTGCTCGGCATCAGCGTGTACTGGCACTTCGTGGACATCGTCTGGGTGCTGCTGTTCACGGTCGTGTACTGCCTGCCCAGCAGCTGAGCCAGGAGTGACCCAGGATGGTGATCTGGGTCCTCACGCACCTCCCCCACCTGCTCCCGCCGGTCATCGCGTTCATCTTCTTGGCGCGGCTCGCCATGTGGGCGGCGCAGCAGCCGCCGTCGCACTACACCGATGAGCAGGTCGAGGAGTGGAATCGCGAGCACGCCGCCGAGCGTGCGCTGCACAATGGACCCGTGCGGCGCCGAACCGCGCTGATCGGACTGATCGCGCTCGCGCCGATCATTCTGGCGTTTCTGAGCGGGCTCTGGATCTACACGCTGTCGCTGCGGGGCAGCGCCTCCCCGGGATGGCTGATCTGGTCGCATACCGGCATCAGCGTCGTGGCGCTGGTGCTGGTGACCGTCAAGTCGGGCGAGCTCGGGTGGCGCCGCATCGTCCGACGCATCAAGGCGCGCCGACCGCAGGATGCGATCGCCTCCGTGACGATGCTGGCGTTCGGGGTGCCGATCGCGCTGACGGGTTTCCTGATGCTGCTGCGCCCCTCAGGCGGGGCCTTCACCGCCGTCGACTACCTGCACGTGATCACGGGCGTCTGGTGGGCCGTGATCGTGCAGTGGCACCTGTATCGCTACCTCGCGAGGGCGATCCGCGCGATGTCCGCCGACGCCGCGGCTTCGGCGCCAGAGCCCGTCGCCTGATCCTGGCGAAGGAGCGCCTCTGCGACCAGTCGGTGCGTGATGGCTCGCGCCGCACGTGGATCGCCGGTGCGCTGGAGGATCAGCGCCCAGACCTCGTCGAAGAGCGCCGGAATCCGCACTGCGGCCACCGACGTATGCAGCAGCTCTTCACCGTGCTGCAGGCCTAGCTCGCGTGCCGCGAGCGTGAGCAGGCAGCCCTCGGAGTCGTCAATGCCCCACGAGCCGCCGGTCAGCCGATCCTCGTCACGCTCCAGCGCGCGTCCGATCGCCGTGACGACCTCGGTATCGAGCCGCCCGAGCTCCGTTCGCAGCGCCTCGCGCACCACGTGTTCTCGGTCGGGCAGATCGGCGCTCATGCCCCAATGGTAGCCTGCTGGGCATGCCCGGTCTGCTCTCGCCGATGCGCGCCCTGATCCTCGGCGCCATCGGTCTCCTCTGCCAAGTGGTGGCACTGCTGCCGCCCGTGGACAATGCGGTCAATACGAACGCCGCGATCCACTACCTCCAGCACGGCATCATCTTCGTCGGCGGCGTCTGCATGGGCATCGCCCTGCGGGATCTGCTGGTGATGAGCCGTCGCTCGGGCCGCTGATCGTCCGCTCAGTGTCCTCGGATACGATGCCCCTGTGAACGCGCGCACGCTTCGAGAGTCCTGTCATGGCCGCTGAGCCCATGACAGCACCGCGCCCGTCGGTCGTCCTCGACTACTTCGAGCTGACCAAGCCCCGCGTGATGGTGCTCCTGCTGATCACGATGGTCGGCGCGATGGTGTGGGCCGAGGGCGGTCTGCCGCCGCTGTGGCTCCTTGGCGCCGCGCTCCTGGGCATGGGGCTCACGTCCGGCGGGGCGAGCGCCATCAATCATGCGCTCGAGCCGGATCTCGACATTCGCATGGAACGCACGAAGGAGCGCCCCGTCGCGGCGGGACGTGTCGCACCGCGCCCGGCGATCGTGTTCGGCATCGTGCTGACC
>JBPCSK010000065.1:0-1266 GCA_051007275.1 Gaiellales bacterium
GCACCGGCCAGTGCACGCCGATCTTCCCGCCGAGCGGCACGCGCTTCACCTGTCGCGTCGACTTCTCTGGCTCGGACTCGTCGACGATCGCCACGGTGCGGGTCCAGCCGGCCTAGGTGTTCTGCCTATGAGCCTGCGAGACGGTTGACGTTGGGTCGGGCCTCCGAGGAGGCTTTGGGGTGCTTACCCAACCAAAGCTTTCGGAGGCCCATGTGAACACTACGTCGCCGCGGCGGATTCGGCATTCCTGGGAGGATCGTTGTCGTTGTGTCGACTTGATTCTTCAGGGGGATTCGCCGAGGAGTGCAGCACTCAAGTGCGGGATTGGTCGCGCGTCTGCGTACCGATACAAGCAGCGTTTCGAGCAGGGCGGCTATGCCGCCCTGCGAGAGCTGCCGCCGATCCCGCGGTCGCATCCTCGGCGTACACCGCCTGAGGTCGAGGCGCAGATCATCGAGCTGCGCCGGACACGTGGCTGGGCACCACGAATGATCAGCAATGCGATCGGATTGCCGCACGCGACCGTGTCGAAGGTGCTCAAGCGTGCAGGGCTGAGTCGCAAAGCACGCTTGCCGAAGCCAGCTCCGAATCGGTACGAGTACGACCATGCCGGCGCGATGATCCATCTCGACGCCAAGAAGCTCGGCCGTTTCCACCAGGTCGGCAAGCGCATTCTCAACGACGGCGTTCATCGCAGCCCACGCGTTGGCTGGCAGCACGTCCACATCGCGATCGACGACCACTCGCGCTTTCTGATCACCGAGATCTACTCTGCCGAAGACGCGGACTCGTGCACCCGGCACCTCTACAAGGCCGTCTCAGAGCTTGCAGAGCGCGGCATCCACGTCGAGCGCGTCATGACCGACAACGGCACCGGCTACCGCTCCAAGCGCTTCCAACAAGCCATCCAAGACCTCGGTCTCAAACACATCAAGACCAAGCCCTACACACCCAGGACCAACGGAAAAGCTGAAGCCGTCATACGCATCCTGCAGCGCGAATGGGCCTACGCCTACATCTACCCAACCAGCAACCACCGCGCCCGCGCCCTCTCCGGCTACACCCGCTGGTACAACAACCACCGACCCCACGGCAGCCTCAACGCCCAACCACCCATCACCCGCGTCTCACAGGAAGCTAGGCGGAACACCTAGCTCCTGCGCTCAGCCGGTAACGGCGCTGGGCTTGATGCCCGTCGCCACGGAAGGGGCCGACGCCACGATTCGGTCGAGCGTGACGGCTCTCGTGGAAGCCAGCGGTGCGCCG
>JBPCSK010000066.1:0-1586 GCA_051007275.1 Gaiellales bacterium
GGTGCGCATCGACAGCGGCACGCTGACGTGGACGCCCACCGCGAGCTTCACGGTGACCGGGCTCAACCCCGGGACGACGCATGCGTTCTCGATCACCGTCGTCAACGGCGCCGGCACGTCCGCCCCCTTGACAGGAAATCGCTCGACGCTCGCGACCATCCCCGCTGCGCCGACGGACCTCGTCTTTGGGGCTGCTACCTCGTCCACGATCGCGGCCAGCTGGTCGGCGCCGACGAACACCGGGGGTTCGGCGATCACGAAGTACACCGTCAGCATCGACGGCGGCACTGCTGTCGACGTGCCGTCAGGCACCTCGTACACCGCAACCGGACTGAGCGCCTCCGCCTGGCACACGTTCTCGATCATCGCAGTCAACGCGATCGGCTCGTCGGCCACCGACCTGTGGGGCGCTGCCTCCACCACCACGTTACCCGGCTCCCCACAGATGACTGCGGCATCCGTCACCGTCGGCGATGCCACCGCCGTCACCCTCACGGGCTTCACCGCCTTCTCGACCCAGACCATCCAGGTGATCGCGCCGGACGCGTCGATCGCCGTGCTCACCGTGACGACCGACATAAGCGGCGCTGGCACCGCCAGCTACACCCCCACGCAAACCGGGGCCTACGACGTCGTCAGCGCTCCGGCGGTGACGTCAACCGCCTTCACCGCGACTGCCGCGCCAACACCAACGCCAACACCAACGCCAACACCGACGCCAACGGACACGGGAGCCGCGACCACGCCGCCCGCTCCCGCAGCGACGACGCGCGCCATGCCGACGATCGCCATCACGGGACGCGCCGCCACAGGGCGACGCACGGGCCTGATCCGCGTGCAGGGCACCACGACGGGGCTCGCCGGCGCACGAGTCGTCGCGCACGTGCGCGTCGCCGGACGTTCGACCTTCGTCGCGCACGGCAGTGCAGTCGTGGATTCCCGCGGTCGGTTCACCTGGCAGTGGCGCGCCAGACGCACTGCACTCGTCTACTTCACCAGCGCGGACGGCGCTCGCTCCAATCGCGTGCGCATCGTCGTGCGCTAGCCGCGCCGCGCGCGGGCTTCAGCGAATCGTCACCTCGAGGGTCGAGCCCCCATCGTCGTGGCGCAGGTCCCAATCCCCGGGGGCGATGCGGTCGAGACACTGCAGGCCGATGCCCGCAGCGCCGTTCGCAGGAGCCCAGGTGCCGTCGTCCTCGATCGTGATGGTCAGCTGCTGGCCGTCGATCTGCCCGCGGATGACGACGCGCGACGCATCGCCGTGGCGCGCGGCATTCGCCTATCCCTCCTCGATCTCCTGCGTGGCCACCCGCCATTGATGCGACGCGCAGGCGTGCGCCTCGGGCAGCTCGACCTGCACCTCGAGGATCCCCGTCCAGGCGCCGACGACCTCGGCAAGTCGCTCATAGCCGTCGGATTGCTCAAGCCATGGTGGAGCACTCACATCGAGCTGCTGGATCGCACCAAGGCGCGTCAGGACAGACGCCCCGACACCGCGCATGGTGTCTGCTTCATCGGTGAGGGCTGCCTCCTGCAGCTGCATGGCCAAGGCCGCCAGCTCCGACTGGACCGAGTGGTGCATGAAC
>JBPCSK010000067.1:0-3544 GCA_051007275.1 Gaiellales bacterium
TTCCCAATACCCTCCGCCGCGGAATCGCGTCGGATCCCGTGCGATCAAGGCGGACAGGATGCTGTCGATGTGCTCGTGCACACCGTCCGGGATCTGCGCGAGATACGCCCGCGCAGCCGGTTCGACACGCACCCGCCACGTCACGGCCAACCGCCGTCGCGAAAATACGGATGAATCAGTCCCGTGGGTGCAGCGTGATGCGCATGCCCACTGCCTCGGCAAGCGCAGCGACAAGGTTGATCTCCGGAATGCCTCCGCTCGTGAAGAGTCGTCGGATCGACGAGGCATCGCGGTTGACGCGGCGCGCCAGCTCCGCCTTGCTCATTCCGAGCTCGATGCGGCGATCGTCGATACCGAGCATCAGATCGTCCACCATGTCGATCTGTCGTCGAAACGCGGCCGCACGCTCGCGTCGCACCGGGTCGGCATCGATCTCGGCACGCAGTCGCTCGAAGTACGTGGGCTTGCGGGTGGACTTGGGCGATTCCATGACAGACAAAAGCGTGGCTCCTATGCAACGATATCAGGGCGGTGCTGGGCATGCGCAGAGCATCCCGGCCGGCAGCCCTTCCCCGTGTGCCCAGACCACACCGGACTCGCGCCGGTGGTGCGCGGCATCACCCCTGCCTCGCGCCGAACCACATGCGCCGGGTACCCTATGCGCATGGTCTTCGACCGCCGGATCCCCACGTACCTGCAGCTGCTCGCGCTGCTCGGCGCGATTGGCATCTCCGGGTACCTGACGTACACGAAGGCCACGAACGGCATTCCCCCGTGCACCGTCGGCGGTGGCTGCGCCGCGGCGCTCTACTCGCCGTGGGGCTACATCGCCGGCATCCCGCTGGCGTACATCGGCCTGACCGCCTCGATCGTGCTGCTGCTCGCCTCGCCGTGGCGGATCATGGAGCTGCGCGCCATCAGCCTCGTGCTGTTCTTCGTCGGCGCGATCTTCACGATCTACCTGCGCTACGTCGAGCAGGCGCACTTCAACGGCCACGTCTGCGCCTGGTGCGTGTCGTTCATGGTGTTTTGGTGGATCGCCGGCGCCTTCGAGCTCGTGCGCTTCATCCGGCAGCCCGCCGACGCGGATGCGGACGCGATGCCTGATGCCGCGTAGCCTGCGACTCGCTGCGCTCGGCGCGCTGCTCGCGTGCCTGCTGGCCCCGGCTGCCAGCGCCTCGACGCCAACGTCGGCGTTCGACCGCGACGGCGCGTTCTGCTTCCGCGAGGGGGCGAAGCCCGCACCCGGCGGCTTCCGCACGACGCTCAAGCTCGTTGTCGAACGTCGCGCCACGGCCGGCCTGCCGCTGTGGGAGGTCAATGGCCTCGAGCGCTCCGTCGACGCGGACCAGCCCGCGTACGACTACGTCGATCAGCTCGTCGGCACCGCCACGATCGCCAAGCCGAACAATGGACTGCCGGGCGGCCAACGCATACAGCTGAACCTAACCGGCGCGACCCGCGGCGACATCGGCGACCCCACGCAACCCGGCCTCTGGTGGCTGCGGTACGCGGTACAGCTGAACCTGCGCGCGTCCGCCGGACACATCACCGGCACCAAGAGCTTCACGCCGATCCGCGGCACGACGCTGGGCACGCCACAGGAGTCCGGCGTCGACGTGCACCTCACGCGCATCGCGTGCAGCAGCTTCTGACACACGGCGTGTAAGGCGCCCGTCGCTCCGAGCGACTCCCTCGTGCCAACCCACACGAGACGAAGGAGCCGCCATGAGCACCGTCACCACCCCAATCCCGTCGCATGCGACCGAGCTGCGACTGGGGGTGCCGCAGGTCCACGGCGGCATCACGATCGTTCCGCTGCTCGCCGCCGCGCTGTCACAGCGCACCTACATCACGCTCGACGAGGCGATGCCGCATGGCTTCACCGTCGAGGAGATCGACCTGCACGGGCACGTGCCCGAGCTGCTCGTCCGCAACCCCCTCACCACCGACGTGCTCCTGTACGACGGTGAGGAGGTCGTCGGCGCCAAGCAGAACCGCGTGCTGGAGGCCTCGATCCTGGTCGCCGCATCGACCACGCAGAAGATCCCGGTCGCGTGCGTCGAGGCCGGTCGCTGGCACGACTCGGGAGCGGCGTTCGCCCCGGCCGATCGCGTGGCGCACCCGGAGAGCCGCCGCCGCAAGGCCAGCGACCTCGAGCACGCGCCGCTCGCGCACGGCGTCGCGCAGAGCACCGTCTGGGCCGAGATCGATGAGCGCCTGGACGCAAGCGCTGTGCACTCGCCGACGAGCGCGCTGTCCGACGTCCACGAGGCCGAGCGGCCCCGCATCGACGAGCTGTCCGATGCGTTCGAGCTCGTCGGCGGCCAGTGCGGCGCGATCCTCGCGCTCGGCGACCGGCTCTGCCTCGACCTCGTCTCGCGACCGGAGGCCTGGACGCAGCTGTGGCCCAAGCTCCGGCGCGGCTATCTGCTCGACGGCATCCGCCACGTCAACGACGAGCCGACGGCATCCGAGCTGATCGCGCGCTTCGCCGACGGCGTCGAGTCGGCACCGTCGACGTCGCGGCCGAGCCCCGGCCTCGGTGAGGACGTCCGCCTGCACGGCACGACCGTGTCCGGCTCGTGTCTGGTCGTCGACGGCGAGACGATCCAGCTGTCGGCCTACTCGCGCGACGATCGCGGAGGACACGTCGGGCTCGGCGGGCTCAGCGACACCTCGCGCATCGCCCGTCCGAGCCGCCGGCACCGCTGATCCGCCGATCCTGCATGGCCGGGGCGCGTACCATCCCGGTCATGCAGGATCGACCGCTCGCACGGACGCTCTACGCCCTCACGGCGCTGAGCGCAGCCGTCGGCACCGTGCTCGCCTTCGCGATCACGGGCCTGGGCACGGAGATGCACCGCATCGGCAAGCCGGGCCTGTTCGACGATCCCGGACAGGATGCGCTCGGTCGGCTCGCCGATCTGGCCGCGTACTTCACCGAATGGAGCAACGTGCTCGTCGCGATCGTGTTCGCCCTGCTCGCGATCCGCACCGCCGACCGCGGCACGCTCATGCGGGTGCTGCTGTTCGATGCGCTGTTGATGATCATCATCACCGGGCTCGTCTACAACGCGGTGCTCGCGCCGGCGTTGGCGCCGCGCCACGGCTGGGACCTGCTGACGACGATGCTCGAGCACACGGTCACGCCGCTGCTCGCCGTAATCGTCTGGGCCGCGTTCGGGCCGCGCGAGTGGCTGCGCCGCCGCCTGATCCTGCCGGCCCTGGTGCTTCCGATCGTCTGGGTGATCTTCACGCTGATCCGCGGGGCGATCATCGACGCCTACCCGTACGGCTTCATCAACGTCGTGGAGCTCGGGTACGCGATGGCGCTGATCAACGTCGGCGTGATCCTGCTGATCGGCATTGCGATCTGCTTCGGCCTGATCGGCATCGACCGCCTGGCCCGGCGCTGGACGCCCGCATGAGCCACGTCGACGCAGCGGGCATCGCCGAGGCGGAACGCATCTTCGCCGAGTGGTTCGCGACGGGCCGGGCGCCCGGTCTCGCGTGGGGCATCGTCGCCGACGGCGAGCTCGTG
>JBPCSK010000068.1:0-3714 GCA_051007275.1 Gaiellales bacterium
CTCCGAGTCGGGCGGCGGCCTCTTCGGCAGCGTCGTCGCCGCGGAGCTCAATGGTGCGACCGGCCTCGTCTCCGCCTGGGCAGACCCGCGGCGCGAGTCGTGGGCGGGCGCCTGGTAGCGCGTTCGCTCAGCCGGTGACGGCGCTGGGCAGCGTGGGCGATGCCTTCAGAATCGCGGTGCGCGGCAGGATGAGGGCCTTGCTCGACACGAGGGTGGAGCCGTCGGCCAGCGTCAGCGTGGTGGTGAGCATCACACGCACCGCGCCCTGCTGACGGAGTCGGCGGGCAGCGGCGGTCAGTGCGCAGGTGAGCGTTGCGCGGTCCGGCTTGGCGATCTTCCGCGTCGTGCTGCACACGGTTATGCCCGCCGCGCGGGTGCTCGAGCCGGTGCGGACGGCGTGCTGCGCGACGGTGCCGGGCTCGGCGGCCGTGAAGGACGATGTGATTGCCGAGGCCGTCACGCGTGTCCGCACGACCAGCGGCCCGCGCGGGGTCACGGCGGTTGAGGCGGCCGACGCCCCTGATGTGCCCGTGGCATTCGTCGCCGTCGCCGTGAAGGTGTAGGCCGTGCGATTGGTGAGTCCGGTCATGACGCAGCTCGTGGCCGGTGCGGTGATGACGCAGGTACGGCCGCCCGGGAGTGCCGTCACCGTGTACGACGCCGGAGCACCGCCGGTCGTGCCGCGCGAGACCATCACCGTTGCCTGCCGGTTGCCCGCGATCGCCGTCGGCGTGGTCGGCGCCCCGGGCACCATCAGGCCGCTCGTCATCAGACGGTCGCCGGTGCCGCCCATCGCGACGGCGACGAAGACGCCGCTCTCGTACGCGAGACTCTTCCAGTCGTCGTTCGAGGCAGCCGTCTGTGGCGTCCAGGTGATGCCGTCCGGACTCGTCATCACCGTCGCGGTCGAGATATTGACGTCGTAGAGGCCGACGGCCACAAACTCCCCTTCGGCGTACACGACAGATCGCCACTTGGTCAGCGACGCCGCAGTGCGAGCTGTCCAGGTGACGCCGTCGGGGCTGGTCATGACCTGATCGCCGTTGTCATAGCTGCCTGAGAGTGCGACGAAGAGGCCGGCGCCGTACGTTACCGCGTACCAGTTGTTGAGATTCGTGCTCGTGCGCGACGTCCACGTGACGCCGTCGGGGCTCGTCATCACGCGGGTGGGGATGGAACCGGCTCGGCCGGCGACTGCAACGTACAAGCCGTTTGCGTACGTCACGGCGTGCCACTGTACCGCGGCCGCGGCCGCGTGGCCGGTCCAGGTGATGCCGTCGGGGCTCGTCATCACGCGGTTCCCGCTACCTGAGAAGCCAACGGCCACGAACTGCCCTCCGCCCCAGGTGACGTCATCCCAGCCGGTGTCATCGGCGGGCGTGCGGGCGGTCCAGGTGATGCCGTCGGGGCTCGTGATCACGCGATTCGCCGTCGGATCAGAGGAGCCGCTGACGGCGACGAACAGCCCGTTGCCGAAGGCGATGCCCTCCCAGTTGCCCTCGGGCGCAGTGCGGGCGGTCCAGGTGATGCCGTCGGGACTGGTCATCACATGCGCGTCGGTACCGCCGTTGGCCACCGCGACGAAGATGCCGTTGCCGTAGGCGACCCCCTGCCAGGTGCCTACGACCGGCGTGGTATGCGAGGTCCACTCGGTGCCCGGAGCGGCGCTCGCGCCCGCCGGCAGAACGCCGAGCAGCGCGGCAAGGGCCAGAGCGATGAGGAGCGTTCCGCGGACGATCATCTCGTAAGCCTAGCCAGTCCGATCCACGCGTCGCGTGCGTGCCTCAGCCGGTCACGGCGCTAGGGCGGACCGTGACGTCGGGCTTCGGGGTGGTGTGGGGGGCGAGTCGCAGGGTGGAGGTCGCGCGCTGGGTGGTGCCGGCATCGAGGCGGAACGTGGTGGAGACGACGATGTTCAGCGAGCCGGTCAGGCGCGAACGCTTGGCCGAGTTCGGGAGGTGGCAGACGAGCCGCACCAGCCCGCGGTGCGTGACGGTCGCAGACACGGTGCACAGCGGGGCGCCGGAGGTGCGAACGCGATGGCGATCCGCGGCCAGCGTCACCGATTGGCTGACCACCCCGGGCCCGTCGGCGGAGAACGTCGTGATGATCGCCGTCGCCGTCGCCGTGGTGCGGGTTCGGGCCCCGCGGAGCAGCTGCACGACGGGCGTGCCAGGGGTTGCTGAGGCGGTGACCGCCAGTGCGCTCGGGCCTGGCGTTGGTGCGATTGGGTCTGGCGTCGGCGCGGCCGTCGGGGTGACGGCGAGCGATGCGACGGAGCGCGGCGAGCCGGGCTGTCCTGCGATGTTGCCGACGGCCGAGAACGTGTAGGCGGTGCCGCCGTGCAGGCCGGTCACGATGCAGCTGCCGCTCGTGCCGGTGATCGTGCAGGTGCGGTTGCCGGGCTGCGAGGTGATGGTGAGCGACGTTGGCTGCGGTCCGAGGGTGCCCGCGCTCGTGGTGACCGTGGCCTGCTCGAGACCGGCGACGGCGGTTGGCGTCTGTGGCGTGGAGGCGAAGGTGATCAGGGCCTGCGGGTGGAGCGCCCAGGACGAGGTGAGGCTGGGCCAGCCGCTCGTGCCGTCGAAGTGCGTCATTGCGATCGTCGAGGCCGGCCACCTGTAGAAGGGATCGCCACCGTTCGGCAGCGCGGGAGCATCGCCGAGGAAGGCGACGTCGGTCAGGAGGAGTGCGTCGATGAACGAGCGGTTGCCCAGGCTCGTCAGGCTGGCCGGGAAGCGCACGCTCGTCAGCAGCCAGGGCTCGGTGAAGGCGGTGTCGCCGATGGTCGTCAATTGGCTGCCGGGCGCGAACGTCAGCGACGTTGCGGCATGCAGGTGGACGAACGCGTCGCTGCCGATCGTCTGCACGCTTGCGGGGATCTCGAGCGCGGTCACGTTGAAGGGGTTGGCGAAGGCGGACTCGCCGATCGTCGTGACGCCCTCCTCCAGGGTGAGGGAGGTCAGCGCCGTGAGGGAGGCGAAGCCCCCGTTAGCGATCGTTCGTACGGTGCCTGGCACCGTCAGCGTCTCGAGCGCGTACGCGTCGGAGAACGCACTGGGGCTGATCGTGGTGAGGCCCGAGCCGATGTGCAGGTCGGTGAGCCCGATCAACGCGCAGAAGCCGCACGCCCCGACGCTCGTGACGTTGTCGGGGATGGTCAGCGAGGTCAGCGCATCCGCGTGCTCGAACGCGTTGGCGCCGATGCTCTGCACTCCCGTGCCGAGCGTCAACGACGTGAGACCGTACGGATGGTAGAAGGCCTCGGCGCCGATGCTCGTCACGGTGTTCGGGATGGTCAGCGTGGTCAGGCTGGAGAGTCCGGAGAAGACGCTGCTGTCGATGCTGGTGAGGCCGCTGCCGATGCTGAGGGTGAGGATGCCGGACCCGCCACGGAAGGCGCCTTCGCCGATGCTCGTGATCGTGTTGGGGATCGTCAGCGCGGTCAGGGCTGCATCGTTTTCGAAGGCGTAGTCGCCGATGCTCGTGATGGTGTTCGGGATGGTCAGCGTGGTTAGGCTGGAGAGTCCGGAGAAGACGCCGTCGTTGATGCGGGTGAGGCCGCTGCCGATGTTGAGGGTTTGGATGCCGGAGCAGCCCCGGAACGCGCCCGCGCCGACGCTCGTGATGGCGTCGGGAATCGTCAGCGCGGTCAGGGCCACGTCGTCTTCGAAGGCCGATGCGCCGATCGTCGGAGCGCCCGTGCCGAAGGTA
>JBPCSK010000069.1:0-1546 GCA_051007275.1 Gaiellales bacterium
ACCGATTGGAGCCGCGACGGGCGCTGGCAGGGCTGGAGCGATGTGCCGCTCAACGCCAAGGGTCACCAGCAGGCGCGGGATCTCGTCGAGCCCGGCCTGTCCGCGCGCGGCGACGGCAACACGGGCACCCTCGCGGGCGAGCAGCTCGGCGGTGGCGCGGCCGATGCCCGCGGAGCCACCGGTGATCAGCACGACGCGTCCCTGCATTCCCAGATCCATGCGTGCAGGGTACCGGCTGCAGGGATGCGGGCGCGTACCCTTGGGGAGTGCCGCGCGTCATCCTCATCCGCCATGGCGAGACCGACTGGAGCCGCGACGGGCGCTGGCAGGGCTGGAGCGACGTGCCGCTGAACGCAAACGGAATGCGCCAGGCTCGCGAGCTTGTCGAGCCCCTGGCGCAGCAGCACCCCACGCATCTGATCGTCTCCGACCTGATCCGCACCCAGCAGACCCTGCAGCCCCTCGCCGACGCGCTCGGCATCACCCCCGTGATCGAGCCCGAGGTGAAGGAGATCGACGTCGGCAGCTGGGCCGGACTGTCCCACGCCGAGGCGGAGGCGCGCTTTCCCGAAGGGGTGGCGCGTCACGACGCCGGCGGCACGGGCTGGGAAGACGGCGAGACCTACGCCGACATCGCGATCCGCGGCGAGCGTGCCCTCCTGCGTCACACCGACAAGCTGCCTGAATCGGCACTCCTCATCGTATGTGCGCACGGCGGCCTGATCGGCGCCACGGTTGGGCGACTGATGGGCATGACGCCCGATGAGCAGCGCCAGCGCCTTGGCCGACCAAGCCATGGCCACGCGACGTACCTCAAGCGCCGGGACCAGCCAACCGGCACGAGCTGGCGACTGCTCGCGTACAACACGCCGCTCGGCGGCGACGCAGGCCCGCCGGTGGAGCTCACCATCCTCTGACCGACCAGCGATCGGACGGTGGATGTCCGCCCGCAAACGCGCCGCTCGAGATGTTCCAAAGGGGGTCAGACCCTTTGGCACATGAAGGACGCTGTCGGTCGACAGCTGATCCCACTGGCGACCCTCCAACGTTCGCCGCGCCAACGCGGCCCAGAACGACAGAAAGCCACCCCTTGCGGAGTGGCTTTCTGAAGATTATTCCGGCGGCGACCTACTCTCCCGGGCAGTTTCCCACCAAGTCCCATCGGCGCTGAGGGGCTTAACGACTCTGTTCGAAAAGGGAAGAGGTGGATCCCCCTCGCCATAACCACCGGAAAGCGGTTGGGCACAGTCTGCGGCGTCGTCGCCCGCTCCCTGAGAACTACATAGTGATAGAAGTGTTCGTACTAAATAAGTCCTCGAGTTATTAGTACGGGTTAGCTGCATGCATTGCTGCACTTCCACATCCCGCCTATCAACCTGGTGGTCTTCCAGGACTCTTACTCCCTCAAGGGGATGGGAGAACTTATCTCCAGGTGGGCTTCCCGCTTAGATGCTTTCAGCGGTTATCCCATCCAGACGTAGCTATCCAGCGATGCCGTTGGCACGACAACTGGGACACCAGAGGTCTGTCCACCCCGGTCCTCTCG
>JBPCSK010000070.1:0-2933 GCA_051007275.1 Gaiellales bacterium
GTCGAGCGCGCCTGGTTCTCGTCGATGACGAAGGGCGCGCTGCGCGACGCCTTCGATCATCTGCTCGACGACGATCAGATGAAGCCGCTCGAGGCCGCCGCCCGTGCTCGTGAGACCGCGGACTGGCTCGTCGGCTACAACGCCACGCGCGCCGCCACCGTCAAGGTGGGCTCGCCGCGCAATCCGATTCCGATCGGTCGCGTGAAGACGCCGACGCTGGCGCTGATCGCGCGACGTGACGAGGAGATCAAGGCCTTCATTCCCGTGCCGTTCTGGGAGGTCGTCGCCGACTTCACCAGCCAGTCCGGCAAGCCGTACGGTGGCAAGTGGTTCGACGGTCCGCGCAAGAGCACGCCGACGGGCGATGAGGCCGAGACGATCGCCGCCGCCGTCCGCGCTGCGGGCGACGCGAAGGTCGTGCGCGTCGAGAAGAGCCCGCGCGTCGAGCAGCCGAAGCTGCTGTTCGACCTGACGAGCCTGCAGCGCGAGGCAAACTCCAAGTTCGGGTTCACCGCCAAGCGCACGCTGGCCGCGGCGCAGTCGCTCTACGACACGCACAAGCTGCTGACGTACCCGCGCACCAACTCGAAGTACCTGACCACCGACATGGTCGACTCGCTCAAGGGCATCGCCGCCAACGTCGGCGGGGCAGACGCGCAGTACGCCAGGGCTGGGCAGTACGTCGCCGGGCTCAGCTCGCTGCCGCTTGGGCGCGTCGTCGCGGACGACAAGGTCGGCGATCACCACGCGATCATCCCGACCGACGGTCCGCAGGACCTCGCCGGCATCGGCCCCGACGAGCGCAAGATCTACGACCTCGTCGCGCGTCGCTTCCTCGCCGCGTTCCATCCGCCGGCGAAGAAGGAGGTCACCTCCGTCGACACCGAGGCGGCCGGCCACCTGTTCCGCTCGTCCGGCACCGTCATCGTCGATCCGGGCTTCCTCGCGGTCTACGAGACGGCCGCGCCCGTCGAGCCCGAGGTCGCGGTCGACGCCGAGCCGGACGAGACGAGCGAGGAGGAGCAGAGCGAGAAGACGCTGCTGCCCGCGCTGGCGGAGGGCGAGACGAGCGCGATCGACGATGTCCAGGTGCTTGCCAAGGAGACGTCGCCGCCGCGGCACTTCACCGAGAACTCGCTGCTCCAGGCGATGGAGACGGCCGGCAAGCTGGTCGACGAGGAGGAGCTCGCCGAGGCGATGCGCGACTCCGGGCTGGGCACGCCGGCCACCCGCGCCCAGACGATCGAGGACCTCATCACGAACCGCTACGTCGAGCGCGAGGGGCGCCAGCTGCGCGCCACGCCGAAGGGTCTCGCCGTCATCAAGATGCTCGGCGACCTCGACATCACCAGCCCGTCGCTGACGGGCGAGTGGGAGCACCGCCTGCAGCGGATCCAGGAGGGCGAGGAGTCCAGCGACGCCTTCATGCGCGACATACGCGCGAACACGACGAAGGTCGTCGAGTGGTTCGCCGACAAGGATCGCGACGCGATGAAGATCGAGCGGCGCGAGATCGGCCCGTGCCCGTGGTGCGATGGCACGATCGTCGAGATGCCCGTCTCCTACTCGTGCACGAGCTACCGCTCCAAGAAGGAGCCCGGCTGCGGGTACACGATCTGGCGTCAGCAGGGCACGAAGGAGATCACGCCCGAGGAGGCCGAGGAGCTCGTCCGGCAGAAGATCGATCCGGCGACGCTCGCCGCCGCCGGCGTTCGCGAGCTCGGACCGCACCCTGACACGGGGCTCGCCGTCACGGCGCGCATCGGCCGCTACGGCCCGTACGTCACCGAGGCGCTCCCCGAGGACGCGCCCGCCAAGGCCAAGGGGCGCACCGCGTCGCTGATGAAGGACATGACCTTCGAGACCGTCACGCTTGACGACGCCGTGCGCCTGCTGATGCTGCCGCGCACGATCATGGCCGCCGATGGCGAGGAGATCATGGTCGCCAACGGTCGCTACGGCCCGTACATCAAGAAGGGCTCGGAGACCCGCTCGCTCGGCAGCGAGGAGGAGCTCTTCACGCTCACGCTCGAGCAGGCCGAGGAGATCCTCGCCAAGCCGAAGGAGCGCCGCGGTCGCTCGCAGCCCGCGACGATGGCCGAGCTCGGTCCCGATCCGGTCACCGGCGGCACGATCGCGATGAAGTCGGGGCGTTACGGCCCGTACGTCACCGACGGCGAGACGAACGCGAGCATCCCGAAGGATCTCGATCCGGGCAGCGTCACCCCGGAGCTCGCGGCGCAGCTGCTGGCCGATCGCCGGGCGGCCGGCGGCGGCAAGAAGAAGCGCGCGCCCAAGAAGAAGAGCTGAGCGGCAGACCAACCGTCCTGCGCGATGGGCGGTCCTGACGTAGATTCAGCGGGTGCGCGCCGTCGTCCCGCTGCTTCTCATCGCCCTGCTCGCTGGCGCCTGCGGTGGTGGCGGTGCGACGACGCGCGACGCGCAGACTGCCGTCGTTATCACGCTCTGGCCACATGGACAGGGCAAGGGCGCGGCGAAGACGGCACGCGTCGTGTGCGATCCGCCGTCGGGCAATCTTCCTGATATCGCGGCGGCCTGCGCGACGCTCGCATCGAAGTCAGGGCGGACTGCGCTGGATCCGGTGCCGCTGGATCAGCTGTGCACCGAGCTCCACGGCGGTCCGGCCGAGGCGCGCATCATGGGCACGGTCGATGGCGCAGCCGTCGACGCGCGACTGTCGCGCGTGAACGGCTGCGAGATCGAACGCTGGCACGCGCTCAGCGCGCTGCTGCCGGCCTATCAGCCAGCCTAGGTGTTCCGCCTATGCGCCTGTGAGACGACTGAGGCGGCTGGCGGGCGTGAAACGTGCGTACGCATGACGTACGGCGAAGCCGGGCGTCAGACGTGCGCACGTGGCACGTACGCCCGCAGCTGATCCCGACCAGGGCGTACGTGCCCAGTGCGCACGTCTG
>JBPCSK010000071.1:0-4553 GCA_051007275.1 Gaiellales bacterium
GCTCTAAGCTGATGAATCCCGAGCACCTCGGCATCGTCGAAGAGTTCGCCGACGTGCTCGCGAAGATCGATCTGACGTGACGTCTCAGAGACGGCACACGCGTGTGACGATCACGTATTCGTCACGCTGAGGCGGGCACTGGCCTCGCGAGGGGCGGTTTCATGATGCGGAACGTCACGTGACATGGTGGGCCCGGGCCCATCGTGTCCGGGGATTACCTGCGCACCGCCGCTCGTTGTCACCACCATGCAGATCGGTCTCTACAACTTCGGCGACTCCATGCCCGATGCCGCCACCGGCGAGCGCATCGACCAGGGGACGCGCATCCGCAATCTGATCGAGGAGATCGAGGTGGCCGATGCGGCCGGCCTCGACGTGTTCGCCGTGGGCGAGCACCATCGCCTCGACTTCTCCGTATCGTCGCCGTCCACCATCCTCGCCGCCGCCGCGACGCGCACCGAGCGCATCCGCCTGTCGAGCGGCGTGACCGTGCTCGGGTCGGAGGATCCGATTCGCGTGTACCAGCAGTTCGCCACGATCGACCAGATCTCGCGCGGTCGTGCCGAGGTGATGGCCGGGCGCGGGTCGTTCATCGAGTCGTGCCCGCTGTTCGGCCAGGACCTCGCGCAGTACGACGACATCTTCGCGGAGAAGCTCGAGCTGCTGCTCAACGTCCGCGAGCACACCGTCGTCTCACACCAGGGCGTCCACCGTCCCTCGATCGAGGAGCGCGAGGTCTATCCACGCGCGTACCAGCAGCCGCTGCCCGTGTGGCTGGCGATCGGCGGCACGCCGCAATCCGCCGTGCGCGCGGCAGGGCTCAAGCTGCCGCTGGCGCTCGCGATCATCGGCGGCGAGTTCCGCCACTTCGAGCCGATGACGCGCCTCTACCGCGAGGCGTGGGAGGAGTTCGGTCACGACCCGGCCGAGCTCCAGCTGGGCATCAACGCGCACGGCTTCGTCGGCGAGTCGACGCAGGAGGCGCAGGACCTCGTCTACCCCACGTACAACGGCATGATGAACACCATCGGCCGCGAGCGCGGGTGGCAGCCGCGCGGCCGCGACCACTACGACTACGAGTGCGCCCCGGGCGGCGCGCTCCTGATCGGCTCCGTCGATGACGTCGTCGAGAAGCTGCTCGACTACCACGCCGTCTTCGGCAACACGCGCTTCCTGATGAAGATGAGCGCGGCGCCGAGCCAGCATGAGGCGACGCTGCGCAGCATCGAGCTGCTCGGCAAGGAGGTTGCGCCGCGCGTGCGTGCCGAGGTGGCCCGCCGCGAGACCGCGGCCGCGACGCAGTCGTAGACGCGACCTCAGCCCACGTCAGTCGCGAGCCCGAACGTGCCGCGGATCATCTCCTGAAACGCCGCGTCGTCGAGCTGGGCGCGTGCTCCGAGCAAGGCGACCGCATCATCACCGACCGGGTAACGCAGGCGCCGCGTGCCGTCCGTGGCCGCACCGAGGATCGTCTCAGCGACGGCCATGGCCGACGTTGCGCCGCGCTCCTGCATCGCGGTGAGGGTCGTGAGTGCCACGGTGACCGTTGGCTGGTACGGGCCGCCGTGAGGGTCGGCGCTGAACACGAAGGAGCGTCCGGCGAAGTCCGTATCGACGAGACCGGGCTCAATCACCTTGACGCGGATGCCCAATGGCGCAAGCTCGTAGGCGAGCGCCTCACTGAGCCCCTCGACGGCGAACTTGCTGCCGTGATACAGCGACCCGAGAGGGAACGCGATGCGTCCGCCGACCGACGAGAGGTTGACGATCGCGCCGTCACCACGCTCGCGGAGAATCGGGACCAGCGCCTTCGTGACCGCGAGCAGTCCGATCACGTTGGTGTCGAACTGGCGACGAACCACGTCCATGCTCGAGACTTCAAGCGGGCCGTAGGCGCCGAAGCCGGCATTATTCACGAGGACGTCCACCCCACCGAATGTCGCTTGGGCTTCGGCAACGGCGCTCTCGATGGAGTCTTCATCGGTGACGTCGAGCCGAGGGACGATGACGTTCGTGAGCGCCGCAAGCTCGCCGGCATCAGCCGGAGAGCGCATTGTGGCGACGACGTTCCACCCCTCAGCGTGAAAGCGCTCGGCCGTGGCACGCCCGATGCCGGTCGATGTTCCTGTGATGAAGACGGTGCGAGTCATGCGTACTCCTGGGGCACGAAGGTGGAGGCACCACCGTAGACTGTGGACCATGGTCAATAGTCAAGGCGCACCCGCACCTGAGCGCACGCCAATGCTGATCGGTGCGTTCGCTCAGACCGTCGCAACCAGCCGCGACACGGTGCGCTTCTACACGCGCCTCGGCCTGCTCACGGCAGGTAGCCGTTCCGCAGGGCAGCGGACCTACGCCACGTACGCCGACGCTCAGATCGAGCGATTCTCCTTCATCGAACAGTGCAAAGCGCTTGGCTTCACGCTGCAGGAGATCGGTCAGGCGCTGCACGAGCGTGACGCCGGATCGCTGACCGCGCTGCGACAGCAGGCGCTGCTCGAGGAGAAGCTGCGCTCGATCGAGCAGAGAATCGCGTCGCTCCGGGAGGCGGAGGCTCGACTGCGCGCCAAGCTCGAGGCCAACCTCGGCTAAGCGCCCCGCTCACGCCCCAGCGTGGGCGCGCCAGGCGATCAGGTGGCGTCCGAGCACCGGCGAGGCGCTGGCCGCGAGCCATGCGGCCTCGTGCTCGGCGTCCTCACCCTTCAGGCCGAGCACATCCTGCATGATCGCCAGTGCGGCGCGACGTCGCGTGCTCAGAACGAGAGCCGCGCTGGTCCCGACGGGCGTGAGCCGCACCTTCTCGTCCTGCACGAGTCCCATCGCGCGCAGACGCCGCAGCATCTCGAGCGCAGTCGGCGCCGACACGTTGAGATGCCGGGCGAGGCTGGCCTGCGACGGCCCGCTCTCCCCCGCCTCGCGCTGCATGTCGAGCAGCGCCATCAGGTAGCGCGCCTCGCCGGTGGTGACGTCGGCGCACGAGCGCTCGACGGCCTCCTGGTCGGCTCCCGCGATCTGCGTGATGTCGTCGGTCATGCGTGAAGCCTAGAGCGCGCGCCGGGTCGGGGCAGCGCCACCCGGCTGCTACGTTCGCGGGCATGAACCCGTTCTAGGCACCCGGCGAGTGGCTCCGCTGCCAGCTGCACTGCCACACCGACCAGTCCGACGGCGAGCCCACCACGGAGGAGCTCGTCGCGCACTACGAGGCGGCAGGCTGCGACGTCCTCGTGATCACGGACCACTGGCTGGTCACCCGCGGCACGTCCTCGTCGATGCTGATGATTCCCGGCAGCGAGCTATCGTCGAAGCTCGACCGCGCGCCATTCGAGGCGGAGGTGCTGGCGCTCGGCATCGACGAGCTGCCCGAGCCGCGCGAGGAGTTCGACACGATCGCGGCCTGCGCGCAGTGGATCGTCGACCACGGCGGCGTGGCGTACCTCGCACACCCGCGCTGGAGCAGCCTCACCGCCGACGACTACCTGAGCGCACCGGCGCTGTCGGGCCTCGAGGTCTTCAACGGCGGCTGCGAGGCGCAGCAGGGCAACGGCCTCGCCGAGGTGCAGTGGGATCACGTCAAGCAGCTCGGCGGCTCGGCCAAGGGCATCGCCACGGACGACGCGCACGCGGCGACGCGCGCAACGGGATCCGACAGCCGGCTCGGCTGGACGATCGTCAAGGCCGCCTCGCGCACGCGCGAGGCAGTGCTCGACGCGCTGCGCTCCGGCGCGTTCTACGCGACGACGGGCCCCGAGCTGCTCGGCCTCGAGCGCGATGGCGGCGGCATGATCGTCCGCTGCTCGCCCGCCGTGTCGGTGACGCTGCACTCCGGCGCCTGGGATGGCGGTCGCGTCAACGCGGACCCGGCGGTGGCGGACTTCCGCGGCGAGATCCTCGAACGCGATGCCGCGGGACACATCGTCGCCGCGCGCTTCGAGCGTCCGATGCACTGGGACTGGGCCCGCGTCGGGGTGCTGGCGGCCGACGGCGGCCGCGCGTGGTCGAACCCCTTCCCACTGCCAGGTGAGCAGACGCCCTTTCGCTGAGTGACGGGGGCCAGCCCCTGCCACCCGATCAGGTGCTCAGTCCGCCACGTCGAGCGTCGCGATGACCTCGGCGGCGGCGCGCTGTCCGCTGCGGATCGCGCCCTCGATCGTGGCGGTCCAGTCGCGCGGCGCGGTGTGCTCGCCGGCGAAGGACACGCGCCCCAGCTGATCGCCGATCGGGTGGCGATCGCGATCGTCGGGAATGCCGGTGACGGCGGAGTAGCTGCCGCCGGTCCACGGCTTGCCGTGGCGCCAGATCGTCGTCTCGGCCGCTGCCTCATCGAGCTCGGGGAGCTCGGACCAGTAGCCACGGATACGGTCCACCCAGGTCGCCGGACCCGCATCGACCTCGAGCAGATCCAGCACGGGCGCGCCGCCGATCCACGAGCCGACGACCGTGCCGCCGACCTCGTCGCACGGGGTGGTGTACGCCCAGAAGCGATCAGCGGTCGACATGATCGCGGCGGGCGGGATCGCCTCGGCCGCGGGCACGACGAGCTTGGCCGCCTGCCC
>JBPCSK010000072.1:0-2669 GCA_051007275.1 Gaiellales bacterium
TGCGTTCACCACTCGGTGACGCCGACCGAAAGAGCCCTTTGAGCGAGTCCTACGGCGCCGACAACATCACCGTTCTCGAGGGTCTCGAAGCGGTTCGACGGCGTCCCGGCATGTACATCGGCTCGACGGGCACGCGCGGTCTGCACCACCTCGTCTGGGAGGTGCTCGACAACGCCGTTGACGAGGCGCTGGCGGGCTTCTGCACCGAGGTCACGATCACGCTGCACCCCGACGGGTCGGTGACCTGCGCCGACAACGGCCGCGGCATCCCCGTCACGATGATGGCCGACCAGGGCATGTCCGCCGTCGAGGTCGTGCTCACCAAGCTCCACGCCGGCGGCAAGTTCGGCGGTGGCGGCTACAAGGTCTCCGGCGGTCTGCACGGCGTCGGCGTGTCCGTCGTCAACGCGCTGTCCGAACGGCTCCACATTGAGGTTCGGCGTGACGGCTTCGTGTACAGCCAGGACTACGCCAAGGGCGACCCCCAGAACGCGCTCACTCAAGGCGAGGCGTGGGATGGCCCGAGCGGCACCGCGGTCACCTTCCTGCCCGACGGCGAGATCTTCGAGGACATCCGCTACGACCGCGACACGCTGGCCAGCCGCATGCGCGAGATGGCGTTCCTCACGCCGGTGCTCGCGCTGCGCCTGATTGACGAGCGCGGTGATGGTTCCGACGAGACCTGGAAGTACGAGGGTGGCATCGCGGAGTACGTGGCGTTCATGAACCACGGCAAGGAGGTCGTGCACCCCGGCGTCGTGGTCGTCAGCGCTCGCGACGAGGAGGCCGGTGTCGAGATCGACGTCGCGCTCCAGTGGAACATGACGTACCAGCCGTCGATCTTCTCGTTCGCCAACGCGATCAACACGCACGAGGGCGGCAGCCACATGGTCGGCTTCCGCACGGCCGTCACCCGCGTCGTCAACTCCTACGCGCGGGCCAATAACCTGCTCAAGGAGAAGGACGAGAACCTCACGGGCGAGGACGTCGCCGAGGGACTCGCCGGCGTCATCTCGGTGCGACTCCCCGAGCCGCAGTTCGAGGGACAGACCAAGACGAAGCTCGGCAATACGCACGTGCGCGGCATCGTCGACAGCGCCACGAACCAGGCCCTCGCCCAGTACTTCGAGGAGCACCCGGCCGAGGCCAAGGCGATCGCGCAGAAGACCGTCTCCGCCGCGCGCGCCCGCGCCGCGGCACGCAAGGCCCGCGAGGCCGCGCGCAAGACGGCGTTCGGCAGCGGCGGCCTGCCCGGCAAGCTCACCGACTGCGTCTCGACCGATCCGTCGATCTCCGAGCTCTACCTCGTCGAGGGCAACAGCGCCGGTGGCACCGCCGTCGATGCTCGCGACCGCGAGTTCCAGGCGATCCTGCCGCTCCGCGGCAAGATCCTCAACGTCGAGAAGGCCCGCATCGATCGCGTCTTCGGCAACGCCGAGATCCAGGCGATGGTCGCTGCGATGGGTGTCGGCACGGGCGACGAGCTCGAGACCGAGAAGGCCCGGTACCACAAGCTCGTGCTGATGACCGACGCCGATGTCGACGGTGCGCACATCCGTACGCTGATCCTCACCTTCCTGTATCGCCACATGCGGCCCCTGATCGACGCGGGCTACATCTACATCGCCCAGCCGCCGCTGTATCGCGTGCGCCTCGGCAAGGAGCAGATGTACCTCTCGAAGGACGCCGAGGTCGAGGAGTACGCCGTCGGGCAGCGACTCGAGCAGGTGACGGTCACCACGGCAGACGGTCCGCTCAAGGTCAACACGGAGCTCTACGGCGCGATTCTCAAGGCGCTGCGCGAGCAGGAGCTGATGACCACCCGCATTCGCGGTGCGCACGGCACGGTCGTCGCCGACATCGCGCGGAATCAGTCGCTGCTCGCCGCCAAGCTCGAGCCCGAGGCCATCGCCGAGTGGTTCGCGAAGGGCGGTGCCGACGACGAGCGCGTCACCGTTGAGGTCGTCACGACCGACGACGACGGCACGCTGCTCTTGCGCCGCACGGAGCGCCACACAGGTGCGGTCGAGACCATTCCGCTGTCGGCCACGCTCTTCACGGGCGCGGCGTACGCGGGCCTGCGGCACAGCCACGAGACGCTGCTTGAGCTCGTCGGCACTGGACCCTTCACGGTCACCCAGGGCCGCAAGGAAATCGAGGCCGTCGGGCACGCTGCACTCCGCCAGGCGATCTTCGACTGCTGCAAGGACGGCATCGAGATCAGCCGCTTCAAGGGACTCGGCGAGATGAACTCCGAGCAGCTGCGCGAGACGGCCATGGCGCCTTCCACCCGCACCTTGCTCCAGGTGACAATGGAGAGCGCGGCCGAGGCCGACGCCATGTTCGTGACGCTGATGGGCGACCAGGTCGAAGACCGCCGCGCGTTCATCGAGTCGCACGCCCGCGACGCACAGGGGATCGATGTCTGAGCCGGAAGCACCCGTAGACGAGCCGTACGGCGGCTCCGAGCCGCGCGAGCTCGCGGACGAGATGCGCACGTCGTACCTCGACTACGCGATGAGCGTGATCGTCGGTCGCGCGCTGCCCGACGTCCGTGACGGCCTCAAGCCGGTGCATCGCCGCGTGCTCTACGCGATGGACGAGCTCGGTCTCCAGCCGAACCGCCCGCACGTCAAGTGCGCGAAGGTCGTCGGCGAGACGATGGGCAC
>JBPCSK010000073.1:0-3989 GCA_051007275.1 Gaiellales bacterium
CGAGCGCGCGGCGCGCGCCGGGCTGGCCGCGCACGTCGCCCAGATCGGGAATCGCCACCGGTCGCGTCTGCGCTTGGGCTGTGGGGATGCCGGGATCGGCCTCGCCATGCAGCACCCGCACGGCGTGCTGCAGCGACTCGCACCCGAGTGGCCGACAGCCGGGCACGAGCGCGGCCTCCGCGGCGCACTCCAACGGGCACAGGAGCACGGGACGGCCCGCCTGCACCGCGGCCTCGGCGATCGAGAGCATCCCGGGGACCGGGCGCAGGCGCCCATCAAAGGCGAGCTCGCCGACCGCTGCGACCTCGTCGTCCAGGCGCTCGTCGGCCGCGCCGTGCCCTGCCAGCACCGCGAGCGCGATCGGCAGGTCGAAGCCCGCGCCCTCCTTCTTCACCTCAGCCGGTGCCAGTTTGACGAGCATCAGCGACTCCACCGTCTCCACGCCCACCGCGAACGTCGCCGAGCGGATGCGCGAGCGCGCCTCCTGCAGGGCCTTGTCGGGCAGGCCGACGATCGTGAAGCACGGGTTCTTCGGGGTGAGCGACGTGTAGACCTCGACCTCCACCGGCGTGGCATCGAGGCCCGTCAGGGCGAAGGCGAGGGCGCGAGTGAGCATGCCCTCCACGCTGGCAGCCGCCGTGTCGCTGGCGAGCGATGCCGTGTCACCACGGGCGGGCGGAGTCGCGCCAGTGCCGCTCGCGCGTGACGGCGCTGCGCCAGATGCGCACACGCCAGCCGTCGATCGTGACGAGGTCGATGCGCGCGGCCGTCGCCCACCGGTGGCGTCGCTCCAGCTGCGTGGTGGCGGCGAGCAGGCGCTCCTCCTGCCGCCACGACAGCGCATGCACCGCAGCGAAGCGCCCGCGCGTGCGCCGGCGCTTCACCTCCACGACCACCAGCAGGCGGCCGCGCCGACACACGAGGTCGACCTGGCCGGCGGGCATCCGCACGTCGCGGCCGACGATCACATAGCCCCGCAGCAGGTAGAGCAGCGCGGCGAGCAGCTCGCCATCTCGCCCGACCTGCGCGGGCGTCCTACGCAGCCAGCGAGATCGGCGCGAAGGAGTGCCGGTGGGCACGACACGGACCGAGTCGCGTGATGGCCTCCTTGTGCACGGCCGTGCCGTACCCCGCATGCGCACCGAAGCCGTAGCCCGGCGACACCGCGTCGAGCTGCTCCATCACGCGATCGCGCGTCGTCTTCGCGATGATCGACGCCGCGGCGATCGCGGCGCTCGTAGCATCGCCCTTGACGAGCGCGCGGTGCGGACGTGCCTGCATGGGCAGCGAGAAGCCGTCGACGAGGAGCTCGGACCCCTCGGGCGCCTGCACCAGATCCAGCGCGCGGCTGAGACCGCCCAGGTTGGCGGCCTGGATGCCGATCTCGTCGATCTCAGCGGCCGAGATCGCGACGACGGAGATGGAGACGGCGGCAGCGCCGATGATCACGGCGAGCTCGTCGCGGCGGGTCTCGGACAGCTTCTTCGAGTCGTTCAGGCGCTCGAGTCCCGCGAGGTGCTCTGCCGTGAGCGCTGCCGGCTCGAACAGCACCGCAGCGGCGACGATCGGACCGGCCAGAGCACCACGACCCGCCTCGTCCGCGCCCGCCACGAAGCGCGGCCCAAGCTGGCGATCGTGGAGCAGCAGAGCGCGTCCGGCGGGCGTGCGAGGAGCCATGACACGAGCGTAGTCAGCCGGTCGGCGCGAGATGCGCTCGGACACGCGCAGGAGGCGCGCCTAGAGGATCTTGAAGCGATCGATCGGTGTCAGGATCGCGATCACGCGACCCACGATCGCGTCCTGCGGCACCGCGCCGTACACGCGCGAGTCGATCAGCGTGCCCAGACGATCGTCGGACATCACCCACCAGGTGTTCGCCGGAATGCGAATCGGGCCGAAGTCCGGCGTCGGAGTCTTCAGATACAGGAGCTCGGACGGATTGGCGCACTCGTCCTCGGGCTGCAGCCCCACGCTCGCATCGGGCAGGTTCTTGCACAGGTAGAGCTTGCCGTCGGACGCACCCACGACCTCGCCCGGCGAGCCGATGATGCGCCCGACGCCCGCGATCGGCTGCGACTGGCCCAGCGCGGCATCGACGCCCTTGAAGCGATCGACGACGACCACATCGCCCACGCCGACCGGCTGGTAGTCCTTCGGAACCACCAGCACGCGATCGCCCGACTGGATGCGATCACCCATCGCGGCACTCGGCACGTAGACGCCATGCGGGCCCACGCGCAGCGCCGCGCCGAAGACGAACGCGGCGAGCACGAAGCCCAACGCCAGCGCGACGAGGGAGTACGTGGTCGGCCAGCTGAAGCCCTCACCCGGCACCTTGCGGATCGAGCGTCGCCGGACGAACGACACGATCGACGCGCCCAGCGGTCCCAGCACGATCGAGAAGATGCCCGCCAGCATGCCCTTCGAGCCGCGCAGCGCGGCGTCGAGCACCGCCGCGGCGGCCCACAGGCCCCACACGACCGCAGCGGGCCACATCAGCGGCGCCCAGATGACCGCACCCAGATACAGCAGCACGACCAGCAGCAGACCGCCCAGCGGGCGCGGCCAGCGCATGATCCGGGAGATGCCGAGGAACCGCGGCGGCCTCTACAGGCTATTGCGACGGCGCCGGCGATTGAGCTCGATCTGTCGCGTGCTCTCGCGGGTGCTCATCAGCTCACCAGATCGAGATGCGGCTCGGCGGCCAGTACGACATGAACGCGACGCCGATCATCTGATCCTTCGTGATCGGACCCCAGTTGCGCGAATCGTCGGAGTCGGCGCGGTTGTCGCCCATCATGAAGTACCGATTGCCCGGGATCTTCGTCGGTCCGAAATCGTCTTGCGGGCTCGAAACGAACGGCTGGTCGAGGAAGCCGCAGCCCGGCGTGGACTTGACGGAGCCACCCTCCGTCGGCCCCTTGCCGGTGCAGACGTAGACATGACCGCCAATCGCACCGATCGTCTCGCCCGGCATGCCGATCAGGCGCTTCACGAAGGTCTCGCTCGACGCGGTCTCCGTGTCGTAGACGTCGGCGCCCACGCCGTTCGGGTGGAACACGATGATCTGATTGCGCGTCGGATCCTGGAAGCGCAGCGTGAAGCGCGCGGCGATGATGCGCTCGCCGATCGCGATCGTCGGCTCCATCGAGCCCGACGGCACGCGGTACGGCTTCACGATGAACGCCTGCACCAGGTAGGCGATGCCGACCGCGATGATCACGGTCACGACCAGATCGACGATCGGGTTCTTGCGAATCTCTCTCAGACTGGCCACGTCGTCACATCCTACGTTCCGCGCTGGCGGACGTCAGAGGGCGATGCCTACTGGAGCTTCTCGCGGATGCGCGCCTGCTTGCCCACCTTGTCGCGCAGGTAGTACAGCTTCGCGCGGCGCACCATGCCGATCGCACCGACCTCGATCTTGTCGATCTTGGGCGAGTGCAGCGGGAACGTGCGCTCCACGCCGACGCCGAACGACTGCTTGCGGACCGTGAAGGTCTCACGCGTGCCGTGGCCATGGCGCTTGATGACGACACCCTCGAAGACCTGGACGCGCTGGCGATTGCCCTCGATCACGCGGAAATGCACCTTGACCGTGTCACCCGCCTTGAACTGCGGGACTTCACGGCGCTGTGCTGCTTCGATCTCTTCGACGATGTTCATACCGGCGGGGATCCTACCCCAAAATGCGCCGCGACCCCGCAGGTACCCGTCGGGTCGTCAATTCCCGGCCGCCACCACCGCAGTCTGGCATGCCTCGTCAAGCGCGAGATCAGCTTTGCTTTGGGGTCAGGCACCAACGCAACGTTCGGAATGGGGTCTGACCCCATTCCGAACCCGATGGCCGAAGGAACTCCTGCGGAGTGCCACTTCCGGATGGGGTCTGACCCCAATCGGAAGTGGATCGCATCCTGCTTCCTAAACGGGTCTGACCCCATTAGGAAGTTGATTGGCTCACAAGTTCGGAATGGGGTCAGACCCCATTC
>JBPCSK010000074.1:0-3804 GCA_051007275.1 Gaiellales bacterium
GGCGAAGGCCAAGGCGGCCGAGACAGGCTGTGCGCTGCTGCTGCCCACCGACGTGATCGCCGCCGACGCGTTCAGCGCCGATGCGGGCACGCAGATCACGCCCGCCGATGAGGTGCCGACCGGTTGGATGGGCCTCGACGTCGGCCCCGACACCATCGCGCTCTACGCCGAGCGGATCCGCAGTGCCAAGACCGTGCTCTGGAACGGTCCGATGGGCGCGTTCGAAATGGCGCCGTTCGCCGAGGGCACGCGTGCCGTGGCCCAGGCCGTCGCGGAGTGCTCGGGCACGACGGTCGTCGGCGGTGGCGATAGCGTCGCCGCGATCACCCAGTTCGGCTTCGCCGATCGGGTCACCCACGTTTCGACCGGCGGAGGCGCGAGCCTCGAGCTGCTCGAAGGACGGGTGCTTCCCGGCGTCGCCGCCATCCCGGAGGTGCAGTGATGTCCCGTCGTCCGCTCGTCGCAGGCAACTGGAAGATGTTCAAGACCCGTGGCGAGGCGCTGGCCTTCGCCGATGGCCTCAAGCGCGGGCTCGGCGCCACCGGCGACGTCGAGATCGCGATCTGCCCGCCGTTCACGTCGCTCGACGTCGTGGCAAGCGCGCTCGCCGGCAGCGGCGTGGGCGTGTTCGGGCAGAACGGCCATGAGGACGCCAACGGTGCCCACACCGGAGAGATCGCGATGGGGATGCTCGTTGACGCCGGCGCGACCGGCGTCCTGCTGGGGCACTCCGAGCGCCGAGCCGACAACAACGAGACCGATCAGTCGCTGGCCCGCAAGGTGCCCGCCGCACTCGCCGCCGGCCTCACTCCCGTGCTCTGCATCGGCGAGTCCGAGTTCGAGCGCGACGCGGGGACGACAAAGGCGGTGCTCGATCGTCAGGTGCTGGAGGGGCTCTCGGGCGTCGAGATCGGCGATTTACCGAAGGTCGTCGATGCCTACGAGCCTATCTGGGCAATCGGCACCGGCAAGTCCGCCACGCCCGAGATCGCCCAGGAGGCGCACGGCTGGATTCGCACGCAGCTGCGCGAGCTCTGCCAGGACGCCGCCGAGCAGATGCGCATCCTCTACGGCGGATCGGTGAAGCCCGACAACGCCGTCGAGCTGCTGACGCAGCCCGATATCGACGGCGCGCTGGTCGGTGGCGCCTCGCTCGAGCCCGACAGCCTGCTGGCCATCGCGGCCGCCGCGGCCTCGTGACCCAGCCCGTCGTCCTGCTGATCCTGGACGGCTGGGGCATCGCGCCGCCCGGTCCCGGCAACGCCGTCGAGCTGGCCGACACGCCCGTCTTCGACGCGCTCTGGAGTGACAACGCCCATGGGGAGCTGTTCGCGTCTGGGCGCGATGTTGGGCTGCCGAGCGGCCAGATGGGCAACTCTGAGGTGGGCTACCTGGCGATCGGCGCCGGGCGTGTCGTCGCGCAGGATCTGGTGCGGATCAGCGACGCGGCCGACAGCGACTTCACCTCGACGTCGGCACTGATCGAAGCGTGTGACCGCGCGCGGGCGGGGTCGGGCACCCTGCACATCGTCGGTCTCGTCTCTGACGGCGGTGTACACAGCCACGTCGACCACCTGCGGGGCCTCGTGCGCCTCGCCACCGCACGCGGGGTCGAGCACGTCGCCGTCCACGCCTTCACCGACGGACGCGACGTCTCGCCCGAACAGGCGCGCACCCTCCTGCCGCAGCTCGCGGGGGAGGGGGAGGGCGGTCCGGCCCGCATCGTCGACGTGTGCGGACGAATTCACGCGATGGACCGGGACTCGCGCTGGGAGCGCATCGAGCGCGCGTGGCGGCTGCTGGTTGAGGGGACCGGGTCGAGCGCTCCGGACGTGACGACGGCGATCGAGGCGTCGCACGCAGCCGGCATCACCGACGAGTTCATCGAGCCGGTGGTGATCGGCGACGGGGACGGGCGCATCGCCGATGGAGACGAGGTGATCTTCCTCAACTTCCGCCCCGACCGCGCCCGAGAGATCTGCCAGGCGCTCGCCGAGCCCGCATTTTCCGACTTTGATCGCGGCGCGCATGGCTGCTGCAGCCTCACGGCCATGACGGCGTACTGGGACGGACAGCCCGGCGCGATCGCGTTCCCGGAGGATCGGCCTGACAACGTGCTCGCCGACGCGCTGGAGCGCGCAGACATCGCCCAGCTGCACGTCGCCGAGACCGAGAAGTATCCGCACGTCACCTACTTCTTCAACGGGGGGCGCGAGGCGGAGCACACCGGCGAGGCTCGCGTCCTGATTCCCTCGCCGCGCGACGTGGAGACGTATGACCAGCGGCCCGAGATGAGCGCGGCCGGCGTGGCTGAGGCCGCGATCGAGGGAATTCGCAGCGGTGACTTCGGCTTCGTGATCGTCAACTTCGCCAATCCGGACATGGTCGGCCACACGGGGGACATCCCGGCCGTGGTGCGCGCGGTCGAGGAGGTCGATCGCCGGCTGGGCGACGTGATCACTGCGGTGCGCGACGTCGAGGGCATCGCGCTCGTGACCGCCGATCATGGCAACGCGGAGCAGATGATCGACGCCAGCGGCGAGCCGCACACCGCCCACACCACGAATCCCGTACCGCTGATCCTGGTCGGCTCTGACCGGCCCCTGCGTACGCACGGCCGCCTGGCCGACCTCGCCCCCACGGTGCTCACGCTGCTCGACGTGCCGATCCCGGCCGAGATGTCGGGCGACCCGCTGGTCAGCTAACCCGGATCGATCGGTCTGCATCACGTCAGCGGGAACGCTTGACCTCGCCGTGAAACGTGGCTCACATGCCGAACAGCAGGCGATCGCCGAACTGCGGCGGCAGGCCGGCATCGACGATCTCCTTCGCCGTCGCCGCGGCGTCGTACGCCACGCGACGGAACTCCACGCGCACCGGCTCGCCCTCGTCGATGTCGAGCACGAGATAGGAGGCGCGACTGTCGCCATCGCGCGGCTGGCCGACAGATCCCGGATTCGCCAGCAGGCGAACGTCATCGGCGAGGTGCTCCTCGCGACCCGCGGGCGCGTGTCCTCCGGTGACGCGGTCGCCGACGCTGCGCGCCGACATCGGCACGTGCGTGTGTCCGACGAGCACCACCTTTGCCTCAGGGGCGTTGGCGAGGGCGATCGCGGCACCCGGACCATCGATCACGTACTCCCAGATCGGGTCTCGCGGTGACGCATGGGCCAGAGCAACTCGCTCGAGCGCGCGCTGCGGCTCGAGAGTGCCAAGCCACGCCTCCTGCTCGGGGCCGAGCACCTCGCGCGTCCAGCGTGCTGCGCGACCGGCGTCGCCGCCGAAGCGCTCGACGTTGACCTTGCCGAGCACCGCGAGATCGTGATTGCCGGCGAGGACGACCGTTGCCAGCTCGCGAACGCGATCGACGCACTCGTTCGGTCGAGCGCCGTAGCCAACGATGTCCCCAAGGCACCACAGCTCGTCGTACCGATCGCCCTCGGCCTCCAGCACGGCCTCGAGGGCGTGCAGGTTGCCGTGCACATCGGAGATGACGAGGGCGCGCATGCAGGACGCAGGATAGGCGACGCGGTCGCGCGGCTCGCCGCGACTACACTGCGTCCATGGATCCCAACGACCAGCCCGACCGCCAGCTGAACATTCACTTCACGCCGGAGGAGATGGCCGGGCACTACGCCAACTTCGCCAACGTGTCGCACTCCGACTACGAGTTCACGATCACGTTCGCGAGGGTCGACCACGAGTTCGACGGCCCGGAGATCCCCGGCGTGGTGGTCAGCCGCATCAACCTGTCACCGCAGTTCATGGGCGAGCTCTTGGATGCGATGCAGGACAACTGGGACA
>JBPCSK010000075.1:0-5478 GCA_051007275.1 Gaiellales bacterium
ACGGCCTGCGAGTACGTGACGATGATGTAGAAGATGCCGACGGCGATGGTCGAGCCGAAGATCGCCAGCGGAATGTGCTTGCGGGGGTTCTTCGTCTCCTCGGCCAGGTTTGCCGAAGACTCGAAGCCGACGAACATGATCGCGGCGTACAGAATGCCGAAGAAGATGCCGTTCCAGCCATCAACCGATGCGCTCGGGTTGAACGGCTCGGCGCTGAGTCCCGTATCACCGGCAACCTTGATGATCACCCAGATCGAGAAGGCCAAGATGATGAGGAGCGAGCCGAGGCCGAGCACGAGCTGCACGCGCGTGGAGACCGCGACGCCCCGAAACAGCATCAGACCGGCGACGACCCAGAAGATGATCGACAGCCAGTACCACGCGATGTCAATGTCGTAGATCATCAGCGTGCCCTGGAGGAACCCGCCGAACGCGAGGCCAATGGCCAGAGTCAGTGCCACGACGCCGCCGTAATAGATCCACCCGGCGACGAATCCGACGCGCTCACCAAAGGCCTCAGTGACGTAGTCGTACAGCGACCCTGCCGCATGAATGCGACGTGCGAAGCGCGAGATGATCCACGCGACCGCGCACATGCCGACCATCGTCAGCAGGATCGAGATCGGGCTGGCAATGCCGGCGCCCTTCCCCGACAGGCCGACGATCGTCGGAATGAAGAACGCAGCCGCGAAGACGGGCCCGATGAACCCGATCGACTGCGCGATGACATCGAGCAGGCTGAGATTGCCCTTGCCGAGCTTCTCGCCTCCCTGCGCTTGCGCGCCCATATGTGCTCCCCCTTGCTGGCGCCCCGTGGGGCGTGGATCTGGCGGCTCCTTCGCGGATCTCCCGCGAAACCCTCCTGTGCCGCTGCCCGACAGCATGCCGCAGAGGGTTCCAATCCTCCGCAAGATTGGATACAGTATCCAGAATTCGCGCTGTCGCTCCCGCAGGACAGCACAGGAGACCTACGATCCCCGATTGCACCGGGGATCCGGCCGGGAGGGGCACATGGAGCGCACAGGCAGCACGATGACGAACGGCGAGGCGGCCTGATGCTGCGCGTCCGGATCCTCCACGACGGCGAGCCGCGCTGGGGCGAGCTCAAGGACGACGGCGTCGTCCTGCTCGATGGCGGCACCGAGGTCGCGGCCGACGGCGCGCACTGGCTGGCGCCCGTCGAGCCGAGCAAGATCATCGCCGTGCACCTCACGTACCAGTCGCGCCTGACCGAGTACAAGGCGCAGACCCCGCCCGAGCCCTCGTACTTCATGAAGCCCCCCACCACGCTCAACGGGCACCTCGGCGAGCTGCGCCGCCCCCACGGCACGCGGTTCCTCAACTACGAGGGCGAGATCGCCGTCGTCATCGGGCGCGAGATGAAGGGCGTCAAGGCCGAGCACGTGCACGAGTACGTCGCCGGGTTCGCCCCTGCCAACGACGTCGGCCTGCACGACTTCCGCCACGCCGACCGTGGCTCGATGCTGCGCGTCAAGGGCCAGGACGGCTTCCTGCCGATCGGCCCGGCGCTGGTGACCGCCGACCAGTGGACGCCCGACGAGGGGTTCACGCTGACCACGCGGATCAACGGCGAGGTCGTGCAGCAGGGCGACGCCGACGACCTGATCTGGGACTACCGCTACCAGCTGGCCGACCTCAGCCGGCTGATCACGCTCGAGCCCGGCGACGTTGTGCTCACCGGCACGCCCGCCAACTCGCGCCCGATGGACGTCGGCGACGTCGTCGAGGTCGAGATCGCGGGCTTCCCCGCACTCCGCAACACCGTGGTCGACTGGAATGTCGACCTGACCGGTCCGGGCGACCAGCCCGAGACCTCCGCGAACACGCTGCACGTCGCGCTCGCGATTCCCGAGGACGAGGCCGAGCGGCGCGTCGCCGCCGGGGAGGTGGATTGAGATGGGCATCAAGCTCCATGACCTGCACCACGCGTGCCTGCGCGTGCTGGACGTCGACGAGGCGACCGCGCGCTGGTCGGTGCAGTTCGGCCTCGAGGTCGTCGCGAAGGAGCCGGGACGCTCGCTGCTGCGCGCCGACTCGGAGGACTACTGCCTCGAGCTCGTGCAGGACGCCGAGCCGGACCACGACCACAGCGCGTGGGAGCTCGCCGCCGACTGCTCGCTCGAGGACGCCGCGAAGCACCTCGACGCCTGCGGCGTGCACTTCACCCGCGAGCCCGACGGCTCGCTGCGCTTCAGCGACCCGTCGGGGCGCGGCCTGCAGCTGCTCGCGCACCGCGAGCGCTCGGCGATCGAGCTCTGGCCCGACGCCGGACGCCGCAACGAGCCGCCGTTCGGCATGCACCCGCGCCGCCTCGGGCACGTGAACATCCTCGCGCCGAACATGGCCGAGACCACCGCGTTCTACACGGACGTCATGGGCATGCACGTGTCGGACAAGCTCGGCGACGCCGGCATCTGGTTCCACGTGCACCCGGAGCACCACCAGATGGCGATCGTCGGGATGGGTCCGGCGCACTTCCACCACATCGCCTTCGACATCGTCGACTGGGGCCAGCTGCGCGTGTTCCTCGACCACCTCGGCCGCCACGGCCGCTGGCTCGGCTGGGGCCCCGTGCATCACAACCTGGCGCGCAACCTCTGCGCCTACGTGCGCATCCCCGAGGAGAACCTCTTCGTCGAGCTGTACTGCGACATGGAGATCCTGCGCATGCCGCACACGCCGCGCGAGTGGGCCGACGACGCCTGGGGCTCCAACACCTGTGTCATCCTGCCGCCGCGCACGTACTTCCGCTTCGACGAGGCCGCCGTGCACTCCGAGCGCCACCAGCTCGAGGCGCAAGGCACGCCGCTGCCTCCCATCGCGGGCTAGACGATGGCCGATACCGCTGCCCTCACCACCCTGCGCGATTCCCTGGCCGCACAGGGCGTGACACGCGTGCGCGTGATCCACGCGGATCCGCACGGACGCCCGCGCAGCAAGGACTATCCGCTGTCCTCGCTGACGGACCTGGCGAGCGGCATCGGCTACTGCGAGGCGAGCCTCGTCGAGGGGCTCGATGGCGAGCCGCTGATGGACCCGCCGCACCCCGGCGGCATCGGGCTGCCCGACACGCACGCCGTGCCCGACGCCACGACGGCACGGCAGGTGCCGTGGGATCCGCAGACCGCGTGGATCCTCGCCGACGTCGTTGACCCCGGCCACGCGCCATCCGGCCTCTGCGTGCGCTCGCTGCTGAAGGCCGAGCTCGCACGGCTGCAGGCGCTCGGGTACCGCGCGGTGTCCGCGTCGGAGCCGGAGTTCTACCTGCTCGAGCCGGGCGCAGGCGCGACCGTCGGGCGCTACTCCCCTGGCGTCGGTCTCGCCTACACGTCGGGCTGGGCCGCGGACCCCGACGGCGTCCTGCGTGCCATGCAGGACGCCTGCGTGGCGATGGGTCTCGGCGTGACGGCCGCGCACCGCGAGGTCTCGCCGGGGCAGTTCGAGATGAACCTCAACCACGGCGAGGCGCTCGACGCCACGGACCGCGTGTTCCTCTTCGAGGAGGTCGTGCGCGAGACCGCCGGACGCCACGGGCTGCGTGCGAACTTCATGGGCAAGCCCTTCGCCGACGCCGAGGGCTCGAGCCACCACATCCACCTCTCGCTGTGGCGTGGCGATGCGAACGCCTTCGCGCGGCCGGAGGGCGGTCTGTCCGAGATCGGTCGCGCCTTCGCCGCCGGGCTGATCGCCCACGCACCGGCGCTCACGGCGCTCGGCTGCCCCACGATCAACTCATTCAAGCGCCTCGCCAACGCCAACATCGGTCTGGCGCCGCTGCAGGCCGACATGGGCGGCGACGACCGCACCGCGTACCTGCGCGTGCCGCCCCAGAACGGTGCCGCCACGCGCGTCGAGCTGCGCATCGGCGACGCCTCCGCGAACCCCTACCTGCTGCTCACGGCCGCTCTGGCCGCGGGCCGCGACGGCATCGAACGCGGGCTCGCCATCGGCGATCCCGTCGCCCTGCCGCAGGACCTCGGCGCCGCGCTCGCTGCGCTCGAGGCCGACACGATCGTCGCCGGCGCGCTCGGCGAGCGCATGGTGCGCACCGTCGTCGACGTGAAGCGGCGCGAGCTGCACCGCTTCGCCCGCGTCGTCACCGAATGGGAATGGACCGAGTACGCGGATCACGTCTGAGCCGCGAGGAGATCACATGAGCAACGGCTACAGCCTCCCCCTCTCGCCCAACGGCCGCGCGAGCCTCGTGCCGCCGCCGCCGTGGCACTACGTCGGCGACTTCGTCGTCGTCGACTACTGGGCCGATCCGGCCGCGGTGGCCGCCGTGCTGCCGCCCGGCATCGAGCCGTACGCCGCCGATCCGGGCCGGGCCGCGGTGATCTTCGCCGACTGGCAGTCGTGCACGACCGACCAGAACGAGCTGATCGATCCCGCGCGCAGCCAGTACAAGGAGGCGTTCATCGTCGTCAACGGCATGCTCGGCGACGAGCACGTCACGACGTGCCCGTACATCTGGGTCGACCGCGACTTCGCGCTCGTGCGCGGCTGGATCCAGGGCTTCCCGAAGAAGCTCGGCTCCGTCTGGATGACCCGCACGTTCGGCCTCGGCACGCTGGCCGACCCCGCCATCGCCGCCGGCTCGACGTTCGGCTGCACCATGGCCGCGAACGACCGCCGGCTGATCGAGGCCACCCTCAAGCTGACCGGCGAGAGCGCCGGCGGCCCGGAGCACAACGCGCCGCCGCTCGTCAACCGCCGCCACTTCCCGCAGCTCTCGGCCGGCACCCACGACACGCCGGCCATCCACGAGCTCGTGCGCGCCAAGTCGTTCGATCGCTCGATCTCCGCGATCTGGGAGGGCGACGCGACGCTGAGCTTCGGCGATGCGCCCAACGAGGAGCACATCGCGCTCGCGCCGGTGAAGGTCGGCAAGGGCTATCGCTTCACCTTCGCGTACTCGGTCGACGACCTCGAGACGATCACCGACCTGCGAGACGACGCATGAGCCGTCGCGTCGAGGTGCACGGCCACACCGTCTCGCCCGAGCACTACATCGATGGTCAGCGCGTCGGCAGCGCCGCGACGTTCGAGGACCGCTCGCCGATCGACGGCTCGCTGCTCGCCGAGGTGTGCCGGGGTGACGCCGCGACCGCAGATGCGGCGATCAGCGCCGCCGTGCGTGCATTCCCGGCATGGGCCGCGCTCGGCCCCGAGGGACGCGCGCCGTACCTGCACCGCCTCGCCGACCTCATCGACGAGCACGTGGACCACATCGCCGAGGTCGAGTGCTGGGACATGGCGATGCTCGAGCGCTCGCTCAAGGCCCGCGTGATCGGCCGCGGCGCCCGCAACTTCCGCGCGTACGCCGACCTCGCCTGCGCGTACGAGGAGCGCGTGTGGGAGTCGAACGGCACGACCAACCGCGTCGTGCGCAACCCCAGCGGTCCCGCGGTCGTGATCACCCCGTGGAACGCGCCGTTCATGCTCTCCACGTGGAAG
>JBPCSK010000076.1:0-1769 GCA_051007275.1 Gaiellales bacterium
GTCGTGATCCTCGCGACGCTGATCCTCGGCGCCGCCGTCGCCAACATGAACCTCTCGGTGGCGAACGTCGCGCTGCCGACGATCGGCCGCGACCTCGAGGCATCGCAGGTGTCGCTCAACCTGGTGGCGGTGGGCTTCACGCTCGGCCTGGCCGCCTCGGTGCTGTATCTGGGCGCGGTCGCCGATCGCTACGGCCGGCGCCTGATGCTGATCAGCGGTCTCGCGCTGTCCATCCCGATGGCGCTGCTCGCCGGGTTCGCACCGACCATCGACGTGCTCGTGCTCGCCCGCATCGGCGGCGGCGTTGCAGCCGGCATGGCGTTTCCGACGACGCTCTCGATCGTCGTCGCGCTGTTTCGCGGCCAGACACAGACGAAGGCGATCGCGATGTGGACCGGCATCGGCTGCGGCGCATCGGCGCTCGGCCCGGCGATCGCCGGCTACCTGCTGGAGCAGTACGGCTGGGGATCGGCCTTCACGCTGACGGTGCCGATCGCCGTCGTGGCGCTCGTCCTCGCCGTGCTGTTCATTCCACGCAAGCTCGGCGAGGAGACGCGGCCCGTCGATCACCTCGGCGGCGTCCTGTCGGTCATCGCGATCGGTCTCCTGACGCTCGGTCTGCACTTCGTCTCCGTGCCGGCCAACGTGCGCTTCGGCGTGATCCTGCTGATCGTGAGCCTCGTCGGTTTCCTGCTCTTCTTCTGGCGCCAGCGGCGTGCGCCGAACCCGCTGTTCGATCTCGCGGTCGCGTCGCGCCGGATCTTCTGGATCGCGGGGCTGACGGGCCTGATCGTGTTCGGCACGCTGGTCGGGTCGATGTTCATCGGGCAGCAGTACGTGCAGAACGTGCTCGGCTACTCGACGTTCGAGGCCGGCTGCGCGGCGCTGCCGCTGAGCGTCACGATGGTGCTCGTGTCGCCGCTGGCGGCGCGGATGATCGAGCTGCGCGGCTCGCGTCTGACGATGGCGCTCGGTGTCGTGATCGTCTTCATCGGCATCGCGCTGATGTTCACGTGGCACGAGGGCGCGTCGTACTGGCCCGTCGGGATCGCCTACGCGGTGATCGGCATCGGCATCGGCCTGGCCGGCACGCCCGCCTCGCGGTCGATCATGGCTGCCGTGCCGAAGCATCGTGCCGGCATGGGCTCCGGCATGACGGATCTCCAGCGCGACCTCGGCGCCGCGATCATGCAGTCGGTGCTCGCGATCTTCCTGACGCGCCAGTACACCGCGTCCGTCGACACGCAGCTCGCTGCGCTGCCTGCGAATGAGCGCAGCCAGATCACCGAGCAGACGGCCGGCATCCTGCAGGATTCGTTCGGCGGGGCGCAGGCGCTCGCGCAGCAGTACCCGAAGTACGCCGACGCGATCATCGAGGGCGCCCGCCACGCGTTCATCGAGGGGTCGGGTGCCGCGATCATCGTGGGCCTGGTCGCTGTCACGCTCGGCCTGCTCGTCACCGTGGTCGGCTTCCCGCGCAAGCAGCACGAGCTCGAGCTTGAGGCCGTCTACGCCCAGGAGGAGTAGGACGACGGGAACACCTTGAGGTGGCTCGGTCGGAAACGACCGATTCACCTCGAGGTGATCCCGTCGCCTGGGTGGATCTATCTCGTCAGCAGTGGCGCTGACTCCCAGACTCCTTGGAACCAGGCGACGCGATGACCTCGAGGTGAATCGGTCCTTGCGGACCGAGCCACCTCGAGGCCTTCGCGTCGTCAGTCGCTGATCTGGACGTCGCGACGGCCGATCTTGCCGTCGCGGATCGAGAA